>CBFIAW010000007.1:10297-33462 GCA_965660655.1 Candidatus Thalassarchaeaceae archaeon
ATAGTCAGGGAAGCACTCTCCGATGGTGGAGTCGGTGTTTCGGAGAAAATTCCAGAGAGTATCGAAGGAGCGGTTCTCGAATTGGTTGGGAGTGATGTTGTTGTAATGGGGGGTACTGTACCGGGTCAAACGACTGATGCAGTTGCGATTAGACTAGCGATACAAAGTGGGGCGGAGAAGTGCGTCATAGCGACAAACGTATCCAAGGTCTATTCCGAAGATCCCAGAGAAAATCCAGAGGCTGAGGCATTTGATGAATTGACACTCGATGAATTACAGGAAATAGTGGGGCCTCCCGGGCACTTTGAGGCAGGCACCTCTCAGGTCGTTGACCCGGTTGGAGTTGGGGATGCATTGGAGCATGGCCTACATCTGGATGTTCTGGATGGGAGAGATACTCGAATAATCAAGAGATCCCTTGAGGGGGGGGAATTCGAGGGTACAATGGTGAGGGGCTGATGGCTAGTAGGAAAGACACCATCCTGAAGGCAGCAAAGAGGACTGCGAAGCAGGCACACGCAGCAGCCTCGAAGAGGGGACACAAATCGAAGACGAGAGTGAACATCGAACCACACAGACATTGCTCTGTTTGCTGGAAACCGATATCCTTGGAAAGTGATCCGGCAATTTGTGATGATGACGGATGCTCGACCATGTATGAGCGCCGTGAGAAATCAAGGAAGAGGTTCACTTTCTTGATGTACTTTGGAATAGTGATTTTCGTAGGACTTCTAGCGTTCCAAGTAATCATGGGGGCGTCAGGTTAAATCGTGGCAAATTTGGAGGCATGGGTATGGTGATGGTCAGAATTCTCTCCTTACTGCCGATGTTAGTCGGTTTGCTGTGCGCTTTAATCCTACTACTGAGCCTGTACGGTTACCAAACCCCGGAAACAGGAAATCAGGTCCCAATCGTCCCATGTTCAGATGACGATGTGGGATGCAACGTTGGAATGACCATCGAGAACATGAACGTGCCAAGGGCATTCGGGCTACTGGAGATAACATTAGAGGTCGAGTGGAAGGAGCCGGATAGAGGTTGGTTAGGGGTAGTTGATGCCTCAGCGGCGAAAGAGTGCCCCCCCGACAGTTCGACTGGGCTCACACACTGCACCGAGGAGCAGATTGGAAGATTCCTCGTAGCAGGGGGGCCGCAGAACGATGGTTCGATGAGTTTCAGGATCGAGCCCGGTTCGTACAGATTCGTCACTGCTGGGTATGAGGGTTCGGGCCTGGATTCCCAGAGAGTCGAGATGTCCTCTAGCGTCCACCTGGACAATTTTGTAGAGATTGTACTAGCTGGGACCTCGGCACTGTTACTAATTGGTGCTGGAGAGATGGCTTTTCCAGTTAGGAACTTGCTGAAGCGCTTAAGAGGCAAATAAGTTAGTTGTCCTCAGTATCGTTGAATAACCAATCCGTATTGGAGATGTATATGCGAGTGACGAAATGCCCCAACTGCGGCTCTGAGGTTGATGTGTCAGGGCTGACGGAGTCGTACGGAGGCCACAACTTCTACTGTGTCGTTTGCGGTCATTCATGGCATGTGTGATCTTGTTCTGAACTAGCGTTCATCCTCTCGGGGCCAATGTTCGGGCAGAGTGAGGGGGTCATCCACCTTATCCGCATCAATAATTTCGATCAGATTCGCTCTCAGTTCCTCGAGTCCTTCACCGGAAATTGAGCTGATTCTATGATCTTCCTCCCCAACATCGCCTTCTAAGAGATCCGACTTTGTAGAGACCACGAGGACCCTCCTGTCCGATAATAGGCCCCTAACCTCCCCCAGTAGTCGCTCCTGCTCAGAAATCGGAGTAGTAGACTCATCGGTCCAGTCAATCAAGAACAGGAGGACATCACCTAGGTGCTCCAAAGCGGCAATGGCTTGCATCTCAATCTGATTCCTCTCCAGCATTGGCCTATCGAGAAGGCCAGGGGTATCTACCATCTGATACACCCTGCGTCGATGTGTGAAGTGACCCAAATGCAGTTGTTTGGTAGTAAATGGGTAAGATGCGACCTGCGGCTCCCCGGTTGAAAGTGCCCCGATTAGTGCAGATTTTCCCACGTTGGGGGAACCAGCGACCACGATGCACGGTTCTAGAGGGTCGGTAGAAGGGAGTTTTCGCAGAACATCTCTGGCTTCGCCCAACCACAATATCTGGGGAGAAATCTGATCGATAATGGAAGCCAATCGACCATATGCATGCCTCCTTGCCTTGTGGAATCCATCGATATCTCTGAGTCTTAGAATCTTTGACTGGGCCTCTCCAGAAATCCTCTGAGATCTCTCAGCGGCCCATTGCAATGACGCCAAGTTCTTCTTGTAGTCATCACAACCTACTGCTGCGTCCACAAGGGCTTGGTCGAACTCAGATAGTGCATTCAGGCTTGGCCATCTGCCCACATACGAATTGAGAGTCTTAGTGGCGACGTCACAAGCGGACTGGACCATCCGACTCATCTGCTTCCTAACTCTGTGGTACTTGTCTGGATCCTCGACCAAATCCGCCTGACTGCTCGCCCTTCCAAACGCCTTGTCAAGAATCTCCTGGGGATAAAGAACGGTCGGAATCGACCTCCATTCAACCGATGCCAAGCAACTACCTCCGTCGACTCCGCCACGGTATTGCACTTCAATCATTAGCAAAGCATGAGTAGAATTAGCAGGCATAGTCGACCCGCTGGTTTTTCTATGACTGTCGAAACGAAGGTGTGTGTCCGACGCAGCAAGAGACGAGAAAATTGGAGACCTACCGCCTTGGGCTGCTAGTTTCTTCGAGGATTATGGGGCCCCAAGCCTAGAAGAGCTTGGTGATGTCTTCCATGGCCCTCTGTTGGACAGGAAGTATGGCCTAAGGAAGGACGACTTGGTTGAGATGGTACTAGACCGGAGGATGCTACCCGATGACAGAGACCCATGTATTCGTGGAATGATGGTAGGGGGAAGGAGTTCGTCGATAGATATTCTGGATGAGGACGGAGAATTCAGGTCAATTTCTCGGGATGCGATTGTCGAAGTCAGGCTTGTAACGCATCTGAGAAGAACATATATCGAGGATGAGGAGCTCCTAAAATTTGAGAAGGACGACATGAAGAGAAGATCTGAGGTCCACGAGATGGCAGAGAAGACAAGTGAAGGTCACGGAAACAACCTGTCATGGGGGTGACAACTTGGATAGGCTTTCTGCAATGGACTGTGTCCCCTGTGAAGGGGGGGCCCCTCCACTCAGCGAAGAGGAGTCCGCTGCATTCCTCGTGCAGATTCATGAAGACTGGAGGTTAGTGGAAAACCACCACCTTACTCGAGCCTGGCAGTTTCCTGACTTTGCCTCTGCTCTCGAATTTACCAACGCACTAGGTGCAATTTGCGAAGAACAATCCCACCATGCTGACTTTGATCTTGGGTGGGGGAAGCTGGTCGCTGTAATTTTCACTCACAAGATTGACGCCCTCACCGAGTCGGACTTTGTCTTGGCTTCCAAGTTCGATGTCATCGAACGGTGAGAAAAATGAGTGTTTTCCAGGATGTGCTCGCTTCGAGGCGAACAATATACAGGTACAGCGACGAGAAAGTGGATGACAAAATTCTAGAGATGGCCTTTGAGGCTGCAAGAAATGCTCCCTGCCACAAGAATACCCATCCCTGGAAATTCTACGTAATGGGAGATGATGCCCGAATCGAACTCATCCCAGAGGTCAGAATCCTAGCCATGAAGAAATCCCCTAAGGGAGAAGTTCCTGAAGCAGGAGTGGCTAAGGCCGTCGATAAGATTTTATCGCCGCCTGTGCTAATTTGTGTCACTAGCTCACTGAGTCCGGGAGATCTCTTCAGGCAAGAAGAGGACTATGCGGCAACGGTATGCGCAACTCACAATCTGATTCTGTCACTCTGGGGCAATGGAGTTGGTTCTCAGTGGAGCACAGGGGCGATAACTCGCTCAGAAGCTGCTTACTGCGCGATAGGAGCATCTCCTATCGAAGAGCGAATTATCGGTTTCATCAAGATAGGATACCCAGAGGAGATACCATCAAAGAGCAAGAAGGGACTCGAAGAAATTAGGTTCTACCTGCCATAAGGGAACTGGGGAATTCGGGAATAATTAGTAGCGAGGTGGGTGTTGATGAGGAGAGTTGTGTATCCAAAGGCTGGGGGCATCGACACAATCCAGATTGTGGAAGAGCAAGACCCAGTGCCAAAAAGTGGCCAGGTCTGCGTCAGTATACACAGAGCAGGGGTGAACTTTGCAGATCTGATGATGAGGCAGGGCCTCTATGGTTCGAGTCCCGACTTCCCATTCACCCCAGGTTATGAGGCAGCCGGAGTAGTGATTGGACTTGGGGAAGGAGTAGATTCTCTAAAGGAAGGAGATAGGGTACTCGCGATGACTGGATTCGGGGGTTACTCCGAGAAGGTCTGCCTGGATGCTAGAAGGGTAGTTCCGATTCCGGACTCGGTATCCTTCGACCAAGCGGCTGCGATTCCAGTTACCTATGGCACGGCTTTCCACATGCTGGTCCATCTTGGTAAGATCTCCGAGGGAGAAACGGTGCTGATCCATCACGCTGCTGGTGGAGTGGGTACTGCAGTATCACAGATATGCGAAGCCTTCGGTGCTTCATTGGTAGTGGGAACTGCTTCGTCCTCCAAGAAGGATTTCGTCGAATCGATGGGCATGAGGTTCGTCGATAGGGAGGAAGAGGACTTCGTGAAAGTCTGCAATGAAATGACAGGCGGAAGGGGAGTGCACCACGCCATTGACCCAGTCGGAGGGAATCACCTCCTACGGTCATACAAGTCTCTTAGGAAAGGGGGCAAGTTGTATTACTTCGGGGCATCTGCCGCTGTGAAGGGACAGAAGAGGTCTCGACTTTCGGAGTTAAGAATGTGGTGGGGGATGCCTCGATTCGATCCCCTCAGGCTAATGAGCTCGAACAAGGCAGTTTTCGGAGTCCATATGGGACTCCTAGAGGACGATTCGATCTTCGAGGGGCATCTCGCTTCGTTGTCCGGGATGCTACAAGAAGGGAAGATAGATCCGGTGATTGATTCAGTTTGGCGATTCGAGAAGGTAGCCGATGCTCAGATGCACATACATAACAGGAAGAACCGTGGCAAGGTTCTGCTGGATTTCTCCCCGAAGTGACTACAATCGAACTGGTCTTGTTGCGCCGCATGCCTGACATTTCAGAAGGGTAGTCCGACCCTCGCGAATGAACCTTGTATCGGGGGCTTTACACTCGCCACATAGGATGTACGTCTTGACGTACGAGACAATCTTCTCCTTGATTCTCTTTGGAGGGACCTTACCCTTGAGCATGATTCGGACTTGCTCTCTGCTTCCGGAAGTCCCGAGCTCGTTGAGCAAATACTGGAAAACGTGGTTGGCATCCCTATCCATCGCATCGACAATCTCTGAGAAGTTCCGGAGAATAGTCTGACTTCCCTCAATCATGATATCTGGTTGAGGCATCGTCCACCTTGAACGCTCGCTGATATCCTTCGGTATCCTCTCTCTTGCACGGTCTAAGAGGTCCTCGTATCCGCGGTTGGTCACGACCATGGGAGAATAGGGGGGCTTTTCACCCCACCGGGAGTTTTGGGAACGGTCAAGGACCGGTTCTAACTCGGTAACATGTGGATGAACCGCCCATAGTGAAGATTGCCAAGACGGAACCCAATGCTAGGATTCCCACGAAGGGAAGCGCCCATGCTGCCGGTTGGGACTTGTACTGTTTGGAGGAAACTGTTGTTAGTTTCCGTTCTAGCGTTAAGGTTAGGACTGGGCTCAGGGTTGCGATTCCAGAGGGTTACGAGGGACAAGTGAGGGCCAGGTCATCACTAGGATCGAAAGGACTCATCCTACCCCATAGCATTGGAACTATTGATGCGGATTACAGGGGCGAGCTGTTCGTACTAATGACATGGATAGGGAATGGCGATTCTTACAAGGTGAAATCTGGAGAGAGGATTGCTCAACTAGTGATATCACCAATACCCAATGTTCAATTCTCCGAAGTTGAAGTCGGTAAACTCGGGGATACCGAGAGGGGCGAGGGGGGCTTCGGCAGCACCGGCAGGTTCTGAATATGGAAAATACAACGGACACCATAGATTACTCCCGGTGGATTCATAGCACTCTAACGCTGGCATCGACTGATGCACCTAAGTGTCGATGAACTGCGGTCTAAGGTCGAAGAGTTCAGATCAAGCGGACTCAACACTCAGCAAATTGCAGATGAGCTGTCGTTGTCACAGACCACGGTCCAGTGGCTCTCTGCCAGCGATTACGAGGTAGAAGACAAACCACTTGACGTGAAGGTCGGATGGAGGTCTATAGCGGTCAAGGGAGATCGGATCGAGGCAGTGTCTTACATTTTCTGTGACATCATCGATGAGATGATTGGGGACGAGATCGACACGATAGTAGGCGTCAGCATCAATGGGATCGCTTTCGCTCAAGCGATCTCATCGACTCTGGACCTAGAGATGGCAGTGGTAAGGAGCATTAGCGAGGATGTCGGTGGGCATCTTTCTGAAGTCTACGCCAGTATCGAGGGCAAGAGGGTAATCATCGTCGATGACGTATACTCCTCAGGCACTACAATGAAGAAAACTGCAGCCGGCCTCAGTGCTGCAGGGGCCGATGTCAAAATGTGCATCGTCCTTGTGAACAAGTCCTGGGACGATGACGTCGAAGGGGTGCCATTGAGGGCGCTGATTAGAGCAGCGACGGTGTGAGGTGGCACATGCACTGGGCGGATTACACCGCACAAAAGCTCATGGGGCGTGGGGGGGAGCAGATCTCAGCATCTGGAATTACTCCATCTGGAGAGTTCCACATCGGTCACCTGAGGGAGATACTCTCCGCAGAAATGATCCACAGAGCCTGCCTTGACGCTGGGGTCGAGTCGAAATATATCTTCATAGTAGACTCCATGGATCCCCTCAGGAGGGTGTACGACTTCCTATCGCCAGAATATGAGAGTTACATCGGACACCCACTTGCATACATACCTGCACCGGGTTCAGATGGGAAACCTAGCGATGGTAGTGGAACATACGCTGATCACTTCCTAGGGCCATTCCTTGATGCCTTAGAGCAAATTGGGGTTCGCCCGGAGGTGGTGATGAATCACGAGACCTACGAATCTGGGGGGTTCGCTGAATGCATCGACACTGCAATCTCGAAGAAGGAAGAAATCAGGGGCATCATCCAGGAAATTTCAGGTAGGGAGCTTGCTGATGACTGGTTCCCGTTCAATCCAATGGGCTCGGATGGGAGCCTCGATGGCGTGACTGTCACGGGCTATGAGAAGCCATTCGTTCACTGGATTGACTCTCTTGGGATGGAAGGAATGTCAGATATCCGAAAGGGAGAGGGGAAAATGCCATGGAGAATCGATTGGGCGGCCAGATGGGCCATCCATGGAATCACATGCGAGCCAGCGGGCAAGGACCATGGTGCTGCTGGTGGGAGCTATGACACTGGCATCCCAATATGCAAACTTCTGGGAGGGGAACCTCCGGACAAAATGGTCTACGAATGGATTCAACTGAAGGGAATGGGTCCGATGTCCAGCTCCACTGGCCTCACTATTGGGCCCATGGAGGCCCTCTCACTGGTTCCTCCCGAAATACTACGCTATGTGATAGCAAGGAGCAAAATTAATCGCCACATCGAGTTCGACACGGGGAGTTCGCTTTTCCAAACTGCGGACGAGTATGAGAGATTGGTGTCGAACCCTATTGCCGGTGACAAAGGGATGACAAAACGACAGTTGGTAGCAGCGCAGACTCAGAGTGGTGCGATAAGGCTCAGCCAAGTTGAGGCTGGTGCCAATCCCAGTGACTCGTTTGGAGGCGTCTCCTTCAGGCACCTCTCAATGCTCGCACAGATCAAGTCCTCAGATGCAGACGTATGGGAATCGCTGAACAGATCTGGCCACATCCAAGGGGAACCGAGGGGATCATTGGTAATCAGACTCGCAAGGATGAGGACCTGGATTGATGGCCCTCACTTCCCCGAAGGTGCCAAGCTTGAGATTCGAATGGAGCTGAGCGATGAGGCGAGGGGGGAGATCGGAAAGGGTGGCATGGATTTCCTATCGTTGCTTTCCTCGCTCCTCTCCGAATGCGATTGGGGGGATGATCAAATCAGCGAAGTCATCTCGAATGCTTGCGAATCTGCAGGTATTTCCAGAAGGGAGGGGTATGCCTCGATATATTGGGCCCTAATCGGGAGGAGTTTCGGGCCCAAGGCTTCCTCTCTTCTCTGCGAAATGGACAAGGAGAGTGTTCTGACCCTCCTGGGGAGTGCATAGTGTGGGAAAGGAGAATATGTACATCGCGGCCCTACATGGGGTTGCGATATCCATATTCTACATCCTAGTAAGTAGCATCCTATCTCTTGGTGAATGGTTCGTTAAGGCGATGTCCGAATGGGAAGGTGTCCACGGGGGTTTCCCGTGGTGGGCAATCTTGCTCCTGACAACAATATTCTATCCGCCTGCCTTCATCTACTACAAGGAGAACCAGGACATGGTAGACCCGGTAGAAGATCTAGTTACTGCCTTTCTCCTCCTCCCTATCCTTCTGATTGGGTTCTTTATCCTCTAGTGAATTTGACTAGAAAACTCTCAAATCCTACCTCTTTGACGGAGTTTCATGGGAGTTTACGAGCTACTTATGAAGACAATAGAAGAGAGGGATGCAACGCACTATGTGGAGATTCTGCACGATGATTACGAATTCGTCAGACACCAAACTGGCACCACTATGGGCAAGATCCAGATGAGTGACATGATGGCTAGCATGATGGCTAATTCGGAAGTTTTGATCAACGAACCGAGATGTATCTATGAGAACGACGAAATCCTCGTCGAGCACTCGGTGATGAGCTTCCCCGACGGATCGAGGGAGGCAGTGATGGCGGTTCACACCAAAAAGGACGGGCTGTTAATTCGAACTGAAACTGGGGCTACACTTCTATCCGATTGAAATCAGGGATAGGAATCCCTATCCTTCTAGTTGAGTGATTTAATTTCCAGAAGTCTAGGCTCTGGGATTCCCTGGAGGGCCTCCTTGATTGCCTCTACCTCCATGCGCGCACCTGCCATGGTGGTAACGAAAGGAATGTTGAGCTCCACGGCAAGCCTCCTCATCATGTTCCCATCTAGAACGGCGCCACCAGTTGATCTGGGCGTATTGATGACGAGATTGATCTTGCCCTGGCGCATCAAGTCAAGGGCATCGGGGGATCGCCCCTCAGCAATCCTGTAGCAAGTTTCCACCTCAAGATCCCCGACACCTCGGAGAACCCGAGAGGTCCCCCTAGTGGCAAAAATCGTAAAACCAATCTTCTGGAGGCTCTCGGCTAATGGAATCATAGAGTACTTGTCTTCATCCTTCACGGTAATGTACACCCCCCCTTCTGTGGGAACGGGTATTTCCGTTGCCAGTCTGGCCTTCAGATATGCTGCTGATGCCCTCACGTGAGACCCCATTACCTCTCCTGTTGACTTCATCTCTGGGCCTGGGGCTGGGTCCAAACCCCTCAGCTTGATGAAGGGGAATACTGGGGCCTTCACGCACACTGCATCGGTTTGAGGCTCTGGGATATCAAGGTCGCACAACCTCTCCCCGAGGGCCACCCTAGCCGCAATCCGTGCTAGTGGGATTCCTGTAGACTTGGCTACGAAGGGGAATGTACGTGAACCTCGAGGATTCACTTCAAGCACGTACAGTAGACCATCATGGATAGCAAACTGTATGTTGTAGCATCCACGAATTCCGAGTTCAAGGCCAATCACCTTCGTCCATTCTTCAACCTGCTCCAGGATTTCGTCAGGGACATTCTGTGGAGGGATGAAGCAAGTGGAGTCGCCAGAGTGTATTCCCGCTTCCTCGAGATGCTCCATTATTGCCCCGATGAGGACCTCTTCGCCATCACAAACCGCGTCCACATCGAGCTCCATGGCATTTCCGAGGTACTTATCGATCAACAGGGGCCTGTCTGATGATAGGTACGCATCCCTCATGTAAGACTCCAACTGCTTGTAGTTGGCCAGTATTTCCATCCCCCTCCCCCCAAGTACGTAGGAGGGACGAACTAGTACAGGATAGCCAATCTCGTTAGCAGCATGCCTCACTCCCTCTGGGGTTGTCGCAGTTGCTCCGTCAGGCATCCTCAGACCACATCTCAGAGAGAACTCTTCGAACCTCTCTCGATCGCTGGCCTCGTCAACTGACTCGGGAGACGTCCCCTCCATCACAAGTTCAAGACCCATAGTGGAAAGGTGTGGTAGTTCGTTGGCAAGAGGGAGTGCGAGATTGATTGCTGTTTGTCCGCCAAACTGGAGGAGGATCCCATTTGCGTCTTCCCGGAGTAGCATCTCCGAGACAGCCTCTAGAGTGAGTGGGTCGAAGTACAGTCTGTCGCTCGTATCGAAGTCAGTAGAGACTGTCTCTGGGTTGTTGTTGATTATTATGGCCTCATGGCCAAGGTCCTGAATTGCGCCTGCAGCATGCACGCATCCGTAGTCGAACTCTATTCCCTGGCCAATTCGAATAGGGCCCGAACCAACTACTGCAATCCTTTGCTTCACAGAAGCGGCGAGACCGGGTACGTAGTCCACTCCGGGCTCCGCCGAGCCGCCCTCATACGTCGAGTAGTAGTATGGCGTCACTGCAGCGAACTCTGCAGCGCATGAATCCACCATACGGTACCTTGGATGGACACTAAGCTCGTGCCTTCGCAACCTTACAGCAGTTTCGTCTTGGCCGGTTGGGAGGTTCTTGAAACCACTCTCAGGGAAGCCACAAAGCGCATCTGCGATGTGTAAATCGGTGAATCCGGCTCCCTTCCAAGACCTCATCTCGGACTGTGGAATTCCAGCAGGTCGTATCCCAATCTCTCCTGCGGCCCGAATCTCAGTCTCGATTGCCGCAATCCTCTCGAACCTTCTAAGGAACCATCTCGTAATCCCCCCAGTCAGGTCCCTAACGTCCTCTATCGAGTAACCTCTCCGGAATGCCTCAATGACTGCCCCAAGTCTCCTGTCAGTAGGAATGCGGAGCCAGTCCTCGTGAAGTGCGGTGGGAAGCATCTCCGATGCTCTTTCGTCCATTGTCTCGCCATCCGATGCGTCGGACATCGTCAAAGGGCGAGGATGGGGTTTGTCATACTCTAGACTAGCCCATGCCTTGAGGCAGGCCTCCTCAAAGGAACGCCCGATTGCCATTACTTCGCCCGTCGACTTCATTGAGGTTCCAAGGCTCCTATCAGCAGTCCTGAACTTGTCGAACGGCCAGCGGGGAATTTTGACTACGCAATAGTCCAAGGTGGGTTCGAATGCAGCGGTTGTTCCCTCTCCGGTAATCGGGTTGGGAAGCTCATCCAGGGTGTAACCAACTGCAATCAGCGCGGCCATCCTTGCTATTGGGTAGCCGGTGGCCTTCGATGCCAAAGCAGAGGAACGGGAGACTCGTGGGTTCACCTCTATGACCCTGTATTCACCTGTGGACTGCTCGACTGCGAATTGGACGTTGCATCCTCCCTTGATATTGAGTCTCCTGATCAGCTTTAGAGCTGAATTCCGCAGCCCCTGATGATCACGATCGGAAAGCGTCTGCTGTGGGGCCACAACGATGGATTCACCTGTGTGCACCCCCATCGGATCGATGTTCTCCATGGTGCATACTATGATTGCATTGTCAGAACTGTCCCTCATCACCTCATACTCGTGCTCTTGCCAGCCTAGAATACTCTCTTCGATTAGGACCTGCCCAATTGCGGAATGCAGAATACCCTGACTGGCAATCTCCACCAATTCCCCCATGTTGAATGCAGTGCCCCCACCGAGGCCGCCGAGGGTGAAAGCTGGCCTGATAAGCAACGGGAAAGACCCGAGTTCCTCGGCCGCTACAATGACTTCCTCGATAGATTCGCATGCCATCGCCTTACAAACTGGCAGATTGATCTCCTCGCACACCCTCTTGAACAGGTCTCTATCCTCAGCCTCATCTATTGCAGCAAGATTGCATCCAATCAACTCTACCCCCAACTCATCTAGAGTACCGTCCTTGGCAAGTGCAGAGGCTATGTTCAGAGCAGTCTGACCGCCCATTCCTGCTAGAAGAGCATCCGGTTTCTCCGACTCCATTATTCTCTTGACTACCTCGGGCAGCAAGGGTTCGATGTATATCCTGTCGGCCATCTCGGGGTCATTCTGAATCGTAGCTGGGTTTGAGTTGACTAGGATGACTTCGTATCCATCGGATCGAAGAGCTCGACAGGCCTGTGATCCTGAGAAATCGAATTCTGCTGCCTGTCCAATCCTAATCGGGCCGCTACCAAGGATTAGGATCCTCTTCAAGTCGTCACGACGAGGCATCAGGAGCCCCCGTCATTGCTAACTAGTTCTGCCTCTGGCATACCTAGATGCTCCGCAACAATTTGCTGGAACCTGTCGAAGAGGGGTGAGGCGTCATGAGGCCCTGGGCAAGCCTCAGGATGGAATTGAATGGTGAATGCGGGTTTATCCAACAGGTCAAGCCCCTCCACAGTCCCATCGTTAGAGTTGACGTGTCGAACCCTGAACTCAGCCCCTAGGATGTTGTCACTAGCTTCGGAGCAGGCTCTGCTAGGATGGGGTGCTAGCATTCCTTGAACCGGATCCTCGACTGCGAATCCGTGATTCTGGCTTGTGATGTGGACCCTCCCGGTCACCAAGTCCATCACTGGTTGGTTGGAGCCTCTGTGGCCGTATCGCAGCTTGTATGTCCTCAATCCAGCTGCTAGTCCCATTAACTGGTGTCCTAGGCATATTCCCATCACTGGCATCCCCTGTCGGACCGCAGCTGCCAACGTTCTCCTCGCATCGGTTGCTGCTCCGGGATGGGCTGGGTCACCGGGTCCATTAGAAGCAAAGAGGGCATCAGGGGCCCAATCGCGAGAGATTTCCTCAAGAGGCATGTCAGCAGGACACCAAACTACCTCGAACCTAGTGCATAGCTCCCTCAGGATGTTGTGCTTGACACCGCAGTCGATTGCGGCTAGGCGCGGCAGGGAGAGGCCGTCCTCGTCCTCTGCTCCGGGGTTGAGTAGAGTAGGTGCTTCGCAGGTAACTTGGGCAACCAAATCTTCCGCGTCCGGAGTAATCATCTCCTCTAGAATTGTCTCCATTTCCTCGACCCGTTCAGTAGGGCCGAACACGCAAAGGAGGGTTCCGTGCTCCCTGACCCTCCGGGTTAGAGTTCGCGTATCGATTCCCTCTATCCCGGGGACGTTGTGGGCGACCAACAGGTCATGCACACTGCCCACAGAGTCACGATGGTCGGGATATGTCATGTGCTCCTTGCATACCACCCCTCTTGGATGGACCGAAGAAGACTCCGAAACTCCGGAGTGAACTCCGTAGTTTCCGAGTAGCGGGTAGGTGAAAGTTAGAACCTGCCCAGCGAAGGATGGATCGGTAAGGCTCTCTTGATAACCACACATCCCAGTAGTGAATACCAGCTCCCCCTCTGCAATTGCCTCGGATCCAAAGAGGCGTCCCTCGAAGCGCGTCCCATCGGCTAGTAACAGAATCCCATTGGAGCCGCTAGGTTGCTCTGAGCGTTCAGAATCTAGGATTAAATCTGCAGCATCGGGGAAGGTTGGAGGGGAATCAACGCCTCGAATACCAGCGCCGGGGCAGAAGCCCCTGACTGCTGGACTCTCCGACATCAGCAACGCTGCCCAAGTACGATTCTTAATGGTTGACAGGAAATCCGATTTCCCGTTGCCACAAATTCACTCTTCGTCATCGTTGACTACAACCTTTCCCTTGGTCGATGGGATGACTTTCATCTTAGCGCCTGAGAACTTTGATTCCTCATCGATAGGCCCTATCAGAGAGTCAAGAAATATAGCAAGAGCGGCCACTTCTGAGTGAGGCTGATTGCCAATTGAGATGTTGTAATCAGCCAAGTGGTAAACCTCAGCGGGAACCTTAGTGCCACCCACTACAATCAATGCTGGCTTGTCTGTTGGGATAGATGGGATTGATTCCCTCCAAGGGCGGCCATACATCGTGAGATGGACTATCGTTACTTCTCCGGACTTAGATTCCTTCCTGAGCCAGGACAATGGGCTCTCTTCAAACCTACTCAGGAATTCGCCACCGAAACGACCCGTCACAGAATCCCAAGTTTCCAATGCAGAAGGGTCTCTTTCTCCTGCAAGAATGACCTCGTCAGCACCGAATGCCCTAGCAGTCAGGCCCAAGTGAGATGTGATACGCTTGTCCCTGTCACGACGATGTCCCAATCGAAGAACTGACAGTCTTGGCGGGATCTGGTGCCCCATGCCTCATGCGTAAGGGGGTGCCTCATCAGCATGACCCTCGGGAGTATCAGTTCCAGAGGAAGGGAAAACGTCGACCCCCATGTTCAGCATGCTAGCCCTGACCCATTGGAGAAGGAGGGCATCGAACATCATGTGGGAAGCGAAGCCTACCATCACCGCAAGAACAAGAACTCTGCCGGACGCGAATAGAGCATCCCCCTCCAGCTCCCCGTAGCTCATCATTGCTGGCTCGATGATGTAGAAAGCTGCGAGGACACCTAGACCGCCCCCGATCTGGGACATTGTCGCATTCCCTCTCTCTCTCCCAATACCTGTGAAAAGAGTCGCAGCAGCGACGAGTGCGGGTATCAGGAGACTCACAGTTACGTAGTCGAATGAACCTAGTGTCGAGTCGGGAATTTGGGCGTCATTAATCTCATGACCGCCTTCGCTAATTGCGATCCACCACCAGAGCGCGCTAGAAATGAATAGAGCACCGGAGGTTCTGGCACGTTCGGTTATCATATCCCTAACATGGTGGGCATCACGGGGTTTTAGCCTCTGAACAATTGAGTCGAGGATGAATAGAGTCTCGGGGTCGTGAGATTCATCAGAGTCTAGATTAGTTTGTGGCTCTGGGGCCTCTAGGGAAGCATCCTCGCCCAGAACCATCGCCCGATTGCCCCTCCGTCACATCATAAAGCAATCGTCGTTTGCGAGTTCCATATGGCTGACTGGCGACCTATGCTAAATCGCCGAGATGATGGTTTCCCTAGGATCATGGGGGTTGTTAACATCACTCCCGACTCGTTCCATCCCGATTCTAGGTCGGCAAACAAGAATCAAGCAATAGCCACTGCATCTAGCATGGCTGCAGATGGCGCAGAATGGATTGACGTCGGAGGTGAGTCGACAAGACCGGGAGCGAAGCCAGTGTCGGTTAGAGACGAGTTAGACAGAGTTGTTCCAGTGATAGAGGGCATCAGGGCTGAGCTTCCGGATGTGTGCATATCTGTGGACACGCGAAGGGCAGAGGTTGCGCGTCGGGCTCTGGAAAACGGGGCTGATATGGTGAATGACGTCTCTTCAATGAGCGACCCTGGGATGCTAGATGTGGTAGTCGAGCACGGGTGCCCAGTTTGCTTGATGCACATGCAAGGACTCCCTGAGAACATGCAAGACGATCCCCATTATGAGGACGTAGTGAATGAGGTCAGGTCATACTTAGACGAAGCCACAAGCCGTCTAATAGAAGCAGGAGTTATGCCCTCTCAGATAGTTGTTGACCCGGGCATAGGCTTCGGGAAGAAGTTGGAGAACAATCTGGCTCTGCTATCATCGGGAAGGGAGATAGTGCCAGATAGTCAAATGGGACTAATGTGGGGAGTTAGCAGGAAGAGCATGTTTCGGGACCTCCTCGGTCGTGAGAGGAGTGATGACAGGCTAGCTGGTTCGCTGGGAATTGCTGCAATGTCCCTGCAGAAAGAAGTTGACATTGTCAGAGTCCATGACGTTACAGAACATTCGGATACTTTCGCAGCGATGAAGGCGGTGAGATGAGAAGATGTCCCAGGGGAGCAAGAACATCATCGAGATAGATGAGAATCTGAGGCTTTTGGGAACGGCCCATGTCAGTAGCGAATCGGTGGAGCTAGTGCGCAATCAAATCGAAGAATGGGGACCGGATTTGGTAGCAGTGGAACTCTGCCCATCGAGAATGGCCGCACTGACAAAACCAGACTCTCTAGATTCTGAAGACCTTCTGAAAATAATCAAAGAAGGAAGGTCGGCAATGATTCTCCTGCAATCCGCACTTGCAGCACAGCAGAGGAGGATGGGGGTTTCATCGGGAGAGAAACCCGGAGCAGAGCTACTAGCTGCAGTAAATGCTGCCGAGGATTCGGGGGTTCCGGTGGAAATGATCGACAGGGATATCGTTGTCACGCTCAAGAGAGCGTGGGGGAAGATGGGTATTATCGAGAAATGGAGAATACTGAACACCCTCCTATGGGAAGAGGATGATGATGAGTTGTCCATAGACGAGATGCTTGGAGACTCGGATCTCCTCAGTAGCATGATGGAAGAGGCCAGAGAAATTGCCCCTGGGGCGGGCGAGGTTCTGATTGACGAGCGAGATTCATTCCTAGCGGGGAGGATACAGCAGATCCGGGGGAAGGGCAAGGTGCTGGCCGTTATCGGTGCCGGCCACATCAGTGGAGTTGTACACAATCTGGGGGAGCCTGCAATGGAAACGACGTCAAGACTGGCAGAACTTAGCAAGGGACCCCCCAAGTCAATTTGGCCGAGACTGCTGATGGCGGCAATCCCAATATTCCTCTTTGGTGCTGTGGCTTGGATGGTTGCAAATGGCGAGATTGGGGCTCTAAAGCAGACGGCTCAGACTTGGCTTCTACTGAATGCCCTCGGAGCCGGAATTGGAGTCCTCATCGCAAGGGGTCACCCGCTCTCCATACTAGTAGGTGCTATCGCATCGCCAATCACGTCCCTCAATCCAACACTTGCAGCTGGATGGTTCGCTGGGTACACTCAACTGAAGGTGGCCTCGCCGACAGGGAAGGACGCACAGGACTTCCTGGTCCTTGACGGAGTGTCCCTTTTGTGGAAAAATCGTGTCGGCAGGGTGCTGATGGTCACCGTCGGAGGGAATCTCGGTTCAATGGCGGGTGCATGGCTAGCTGGAGGGGCCATTCTGGGAATTCTCCTTGGGTGACGCAGAACCATTTTGCACTGAAGCCTTGTCGCAGCAATAGTGACGAACTACGGATTCGTGATTAACAACAAGACTTGCATCGGGTGCCACGCTTGCACCGTGGCCTGCAAGTCAGAGCACGATATCCCCATCGGAGTAAACAGGACCCATGTCAAGTACATCGAGAAGGGGACATATCCGGACTCCACCAGAGAGTTCAGCGTCCATCGGTGTAACCATTGCGAGGATTCCCCATGCACTACAATCTGCCCCACTACAGCGCTATTCACGAGGTCTGACGGGATAGTCGATTTCGACGATGAGAGGTGCATAGGGTGCAAGTCGTGCATGCAAGCGTGCCCTTACGACGCCCTGTACATCGACCCCAACAAGGGAACTGCTGCTAAGTGCAACTACTGCGCTCACAGGATCGAACACTCCTACGAACCTGCCTGCGTAATCGTTTGCCCCACGGAATCCATAGTCTCAGGAGACCTGGATGACCCCAACTCGGCAATTTCCAATCTTGTCGCTTCCCACGACACAACGGTGAGGAAGCCCCAGTCAGGTGCGGTTCCCAACTTGTACTACATTGATGCTAGCGAGGAGATGCTTGACCCATCCGCTACAGAGGTGACTGGGACTGGAATGTGGACGGAGCAGGCCTTCGGCGTCGGGCACTTTGCAAAGTACGCAGAGAGTCGACTGGGTGGCGCTGATACCACATCTATGATTGTGCAACTGGCTCTGGAGAAGAAGGCGAAGCAGTCCCCCCCCAGGGACCAGGCGATCATCAGAGATGTAATGGATAGGCTATCGAAAGAAACTGGCGAGGCCAAGAGGAGCTACGATCAGCCCAGCAAAGGAGTCCTGTGGGGTTGGGAGGTGTCAGCTTACATCTGGACAAAGGGGATTGCAGCAGGAACATATGTAGTAGCAGTACTAGCAATGCTTTCTGGACTGGTTGAGATGAGTGATGGACTGTGGGCGATGACTCTGGGAATTGGGGTAGTTTTCCTCGCACTTACCGGATTGCTCCTTGTTGTCGATCTTGACAGGCCAGAGAGGTTCCTCTACGTAATGCTGCGTCCTAATTGGGACTCTTGGCTAGTTAGGGGGGCGTACATCCTCTCCGGATATGGCGGAGTGCTAGCACTAAGTGTGGCAGTGATAATACTGGACCTCGATCGGGCATTTCTTTCGTACCTGGCAATTGCCGGATTGCCCCTGGCCTTACTCACTGGAGTGTACACGGCTTGGCTCTTGATGCAGGCAAAGGGCAGATCTTGGTCAGAAGATTCCCTATTGCCTGCGAAGTTCCTAGTCGAGACCGTGGCCATAGGGGCTGCAGTTTTCTTCCCCCTTGTGTTGATGGAACCACTCTCCTTCATAGTAGGTGGAGTGGTCCTGTTAGCGATTCTTGCCCATGACAATCACTTGGTCGTGAGGCCGCAGATGGAGCCGTTGTTGTGAGGCGATAGTTTGGGAAAGACGTTTATCGAGAAAGTGGCACAGCGCCTTCGAATAATTCCCAATCTGGACAGGCGAGACGCTGGGGGGGCGGATGGTCCTCTGAGGGCTTTCCCCGAACCGAATGAGTGGCATGATCACGTGGAGCTTGATGCAAATGAGTGGCCAAAGATGATCGAGAAACGGTACTCACTGGTTCCGACGACTTGCTTCAACTGCGAGTCAGCCTGTGGCCTTCTCGCCTATGTCGACAAGGCCTCGGGGAAAGTATCGAAGTTCGAAGGGAACCCACATCACCCTGGGAGCAGGGGCAGAAACTGTGCAAAGGGCCCTGCCACAATTAACCAGATCAATGACACGGAGAGGATACTCCACCCAATGAGGAGGGTAGGCACCAGGGGGGATGGGGGTTGGGAGAGGATTTCCTGGGAAGTAGCATTGGACGAGATCTCCACCAAGATTCGTGACTCCCTGAAAACCGGAGCCAAGGACAAAGTAGTGTATCACGTTGGACGCCCTGGGCACGAGGGGTACACCAACAGGATTCTGAAGGCATGGGGGGTGGATGGCCACAATAGCCACACAAACATCTGCTCCGCAGGAGCAAGGACCGGTTATGCACTATGGCATCGTCACGATAGGCCATCGCCCGATCACGCCAACGCCAAGGTAATCTTACTAACTTCCTCCCATTTGGAGACTGGTCACTACTTCAATCCACATGCACAGAGGATTCTCGAGGGGATGATGGATGGTGCTAAGCTCATCGTAATCGACCCAAGGCTCTCCAACACAGCGGCTATGGCAGATCATTGGTTACCTACTTGGCCCGGATCAGAATCGGCCCTTTTCCTCTCATGGGCGAGCATGATCCTGGAACGAGGCCTATTCGACAGGGACTTCGTTGAGAACTGGGTGAACTGGGAGGAGTGGATGGATGCTGATCATCCGGGAGAGCCACGGGAGTTCGACCGCTTCATCGAACTACTAAGAGAAGAGTACGCACAGTACACCCCCGAGTTCGCTGCGAAGGAGTGCAGGATCCCCATTGATCAAGTCATAGAGGTCGGAGAAATCGTAGCAAACTCAGGAAGCAAGCTAGCGACACACGTTTGGAGGGCTGCGGCCATAGGCAATCTCGGTGGCTGGCAAGTCAGCAGGACCCTGCATCTGCTTAACGTCCTAACAGGGAGCGTCGGGACAGAGGGCGGGACTTCACCCAACTCGTGGTCGAAGTACAAGCCGGAACTGTTCGACGTCCCTCCGGATCCAGATGGATGGAACGAGTTACACTTCCCTCCGGAGTACACCCTCTCCCACTACGAGATGAGTCACATCCTACCTCACCTGGTCAAGGACGGCAGGGGCGCTATGGACGTTTACTTCACAAGGGTTTTCAATCCAGTTTGGACCTACCCGGATGGGTTCTCTTGGATCGAGATGCTGCAGAACAAGGAGTCGGTTGGATGCCACGTGGCTCTAACCCCTACTTGGAACGAGACGGCTTTCTTCGCCGACTACGTCCTCCCCATGGGCCATGCATCAGAGAGGCACGACGTCAACTCATACGCAACAAGCTCGGGCAAGTGGGTAGCGTTCAGACAACCGGTTCTGAGAGAGTATGCACGCAGGGAGGGGAAAGAGGTCGAGTTCACGCACGAGGTAAATCCCGGAGAGGTGTGGGAGGAGGACGAGTTCTGGAACGAGTTGTCATGGAGGATTGACGACGGGACCATGGGGATTCGCGAGCACTTCATGAGCCCGTATCGTGAGGGGGAGAGAATCACCATCGACGAATACTACCAGTACATGTTCGAAAGGATTCCCGGACTCCCAGAAGCAGCAGAGGCCGAGGGGACGGATCCACTTGGGTACATGAGAAAGCACGGTGCCTTCCTGATCGAGGAGGCCACCTACAATAAGCACGAGGAAGACGGATGGCCGACCCCCAGTGGGAAGCAGGAGATTTACTCAAACAGCATGGTCGAGTTCGGATACCCCGAGCACTCCATCCCCCATTACAGGGTCATGAGCCACGTGCATCCGGACAACCTGCAGGGAGAGGACGAGTACTGCCTTCTCCCCAACTTCCGACTCCCCCAGCACATCCACTCTCGCTCTGCCAATGCCAAATGGCTGGCAGAGATAGCCCATCGAAACCCCCTTTGGGTCCATCCCACTGATGCTGCTAATCTAGGGGTTGGGGAGGGGGACCTGCTCAAAGTGGAGACCGAGATAGGCTGGTTCATCGACAAGGTATGGGTGACAGAGGGGATCAAGCCTGGGATTATCGGATGCTCGCACCACATAGGGAGATGGCGAAGGAAACAGGACTCGGGCAACAGATACATGACCAACGAGGTTGAGATAGAGGACCTGGGAGAAGGCAGGATGCGGATGAGGACGGTCACTGGAGTCAGGCCGTGGGAGTCCGACGACCCGGATACCAACAGGGTGTGGTGGAGGGATGGTGGGGTGCACCAGAACATCACTCATGCAGTACAGCCAGACCCAATCAGCGGTGCGCATTGCTGGCTTCAGAAGGTGAGGATATCAAGACCAGTCGAAGGAGAGAAGTACGGGGACGTTGAGGTCGATACGAATAAGTCGTTTGAGTACTACAAGAGATGGAACGAGATGGCCAAGGAGAAAGAGGTCCATCCTCGTGGAGAAAGGAGGCCATTATGGATGAACAGGCCTCTGCCGCCGAGGAAGGAACACTGGTTCATCCGTGAATAGGATCAATCGGGGATTCTGCGACCCCCCACTCGATGGATTCCCAAGCTCTCTCGTGGACGTAGTAGAATCCCATCTTTAGTGGGAACTCGATGATTATGAACCAGCCAGCTGTTTCTAGTTCCCCACTCAGAATCGCAGCTATTGCCGCACCTGTCAAAGTTGCAATTATTCTCCAGACAAATGTCTTTGCCAGAACGCGTTCCCTAGTGTACATACCCATCGCCATATCTTCGCCCGGGCCTAACATTGGGCAATTAACCTAACCGGTATTGGATTTGGTAACTTCGTGTTTTACTATGAGGAAGCAGTAACCGGAATGGCTGAGGATTCAATCGAATCAACATCCTCTAGCCCCCAGTCGATTCTACTCCAGCCCCTCTCATGGAGGTAATAGAGGAACATCTTAGTGAATAGCTCGGTCCCCCCGATGGCTGCCCCCATTGCTATGCTTCCAGTGATGAAATATGAGATAATTATGGTATCCATCGTCCCAATTGTTCTCCACGTCACCGTCTTTACTAAACTTCTAGCGTTGTTTGAGTGTCCGGTTCCGGGTATGTGCGACATAGGCGTTGTCTAATTCGATTAGACATAACCCCTCCGACAGTAGGTTCACAGCCAAATCAGAGGGATTCTACGACAACAGCGATGCCTTGGCCCCCACCAATACAAGCCGTAGCCACACCGTAACGGCCTCCGCTGCTCCTCAACTCGTGCGAGAGGGTCAGTATCAGCCTGGTTCCAGTTGCGGCTAGAGGGTGTCCCAGACCTACAGCACCACCATTCACGTTGACTCTTTCATAGTCGATTCCAAGATCCTTGATGCAGGCTACTGCCTGTCCGGCGAATGCCTCGTTAATCTCCCAGAGATCAATGTCCGAGACGGACAGGCCGGCTTTCTCGATAGCCTTCTGGCTGGAAGGAACCGGGCCATATGCCATGATGCTGGGCTCTAGCCCTACAACCCCCCAGGAGACAATGCGTGCCAGCGGTTCATCGCCATCCGCCTCTGCTCGAGACTCAGACTTCACCACGACTGCAGCCGCGCCATCGACCACCCCGGAGGCGTTTCCTGCCGTTACTAGGGAGTCGGGGCCGAAATGGGTCCTCAGGCCCGATAGGGTCTCAAGAGTCGTCCCAAGTACCACGTGATCCTCGTGAGTATAGTCAATTACGCCATCAGGAGTCTCTACGGAAACAATCTCTTTACTCCATATTCCGGATGAAACGCTGTCCTCCGTCCTCTGGTGGCTCATGGCTGCATACTCATCTGCTTGCTCTCGGAGAACCCCTTTCCTATGGCATAGCTCATCGCTGGTCTGAGCCATGAACATGCCACTGACACCGTCCACTAGATTCGTGAACAGGTAGTCCTCCATGTCCTGTGGTATTTCTTCTCCCGCGACCGGTGGCCTTCCAAGCTTGTATGTCCCCCTCATTCCTCTGAGGATGTGTGGGGCCTGGCTGAGGTTCTCCATGCCTCCGGCAACGACGACTTCTGCCTCGCCCAGCATGATCATCTGGGATGCACTGATTATCGATTGGGCCCCACTTCCGCAAAGTCGGTTTAGCGTGAGCATCGGGACTTCCTGGGGAATTCCTGCCCTCAGTCCCGCATGCCTAGCCCCGAATATTGCTTGTCCGGAAGTCTGGAGTGCATGCCCCATTACGACGTGGTCTACGGTACTTGGGTCGGTACCAGCCTTCTCCATCGCACCCCTGATTGCGATGGTTCCCAGTTCCTCTGCAGAGACAGAGGCTAGTCGTCCACCTGGGCCCCCGTCCCCTCGCTTTCCGCCTAGCCACTCGCAGAACGGGGTCCTTGCCCCGTCAACTACAACCGCACTCTCGGTCATCTCACAACTTCCACGAATTCTCAAGACTCGTCAGAATCATCGGTCATCGAGCCCAGATAGT
>CBFIAW010000008.1:0-28060 GCA_965660655.1 Candidatus Thalassarchaeaceae archaeon
CTGTAGACTATGCCACGGGCATGGGCACGCATCACGTCCGACTCGGGGACTTCTCGATGGAAAATGATGGCTTCGACCCCCTAGATCCTGAGTTTGTTGGAACTAGGTTGGACCGGGAGTTCGATTTCGAGAGTCCTGAGTTCCTCATGTACGCCAGCAGTGACCAAGATGCGCAGCTGGTAGGATTCGCATGGTACGTGCGCACCGATTCTGAAAATCCCCCAGAGGGGTTTCCTGGCGACAACGACTGGTGGCATGTACACGAAACCCTTTGTTTCACAAACTCTAGCTTCCTTGTGATTGGAGAGGACATCAGTGACGAGCAGTGTCACTCATCCGATGGGACTAACATTCATCTCGGCAACTATTGGATGACTCATGCTTGGATTATTGAACCATGGCTCACCGAGGTCGATGTGTTCACCAACCATCATCCGTGTCTGAAGGAGGAGGGAGCGTCCAGTGACTCCGAAGATTCGTGCTGGGAAGAGGCATCCAGCGAAGGTGGGGACGAGCACAATCACTAGCCACGGCGGCGTCTTAACAGCACCACCAGCGAAACGAACAGGACGACTAGCCCCGCGCCCCCCCCGATGAAGTACTTCTGATTCTCCTCCGTTACGCCTAGGTCCTCTAGGATCGTGCCGTTTACGTCGATCCCCACTGAAGGGACCAAAGTCTCCTTCTCATTGACAGTCAGGGTGAAGGCGAAGTCGCTTGAGCACGACCACCCCGGATTGGTCGTCTCATCGACCACGATCAGGCAACCCTCCCACTTCTCCTGAAGGTTGGAAGGCGTAGTCAGGACGAAACCGCAGTTGACCGATCCCATCGGGTTCTGGATATTGCAATCGCCCTCGGACATGTCATTGAACCCCGATGGCCACATCCCCTCCTGCGTGCTGCCCTTCTCCAGAAGGTGGAGGGAGACCATCATGCTGCTGTCCTCGTTGCTATCGCAACTATACACCACGGAGAAGGTAACGTCATCGCCGGCCTCAGCGAAGATGGCCGAAGGACGGGACGAAGAACACGTGGTGTAGGGGAGCACCTCCACTTCGATCCCCTCTTCATCCGAGAATCCGAAGACAGTCACGGGAACCCCGTTCCACTCGGTTACGACAGCACTCAAGTTGACCTCGTATGCCCCTGCAGACTGCCCGGTTGGCGAGGCTATCACAATCTGGAATGTCACTGACTGGCCGCCGCCGACGGTCACGCTCTCCGGACCGGCTGCATTCAGATCACCGGTTTGGTACGAGAGCTCCACGGTCTCGGCCCCAGAGGTCGGATTCGTCAACTCGCAACTAATCAGAGAACTGCCGGCCCCGCTCGAGAGATCTATCTCCACCGAGTCATCGCACTCCAGATCAGCCTCCGGCAGGATCTGGGCCGAACTGCTAGGGGAAATGCCGCAAAGCAGTAGTAGACTGGTTACGAAAATGACCGAGAAAGGCCGAATTACCACGAATCCTCCTGACTGGTGACCATCATAGACATTCGTATGGTTTGCTATCGAACTCTTCCAATTGCCCCCTCAAAGCATTCATGTCAGCCACTCGCGCCGAAAGTAATCATGGGCGAGGGACCGGACAAGCCGAAGGTCGAAATCACATCCCAGAGCACGAAGGTGACTAGCGGCACCGATGTCCAGGAGAAGCTGATCGTAGCGGCAAGGGTTTTCTCCGATCTCCTGAAGCCCACTTACGGGCCCAGGGGGCTCGACAAGATGCTCTACAAGACCGATGGGACCACTGCTGTCACCAACGACGGAGCGAAGATCGTGGCCGAGCTATTGGTCAGACACCCGGCTGCGAAGATGATGGTGTCCATGGCCGAATCGCAGGAGGAGGACTGCGGGGACGGCGTCACCACTGCAATGCTTCTTTGCGGCTCCCTACTCATAGAGGCGAACAACCTCTTCAGAAAGGGATTTCACCCTCTCACGCTAGTTGGGGGGTACGAAACCTCCCTCCGGGCCGCAGTCTCACAGATCGACTCAGACGCAACCGTGACGGACGATGCAAAACTCCTGGCAGTAGCGGAAACGTCCCTCCGTGGGAAGGTCGCAGAATCGGCCCTCGACGTCTTCTCCCCACTAATCGTAGAGGCGCTATCCACCGTCTTCGAGAACCGAGGCGAAGCCCTGGCACAGCATGTCTCCATGTTCAAGACCGGAACTGGCGGGACGAGGGACTCGCGTATGGTCAAGGGCATCCTAATTCGACGGAGGGTGTTGATGAACGATCTCCCGAACGATATCAGAGACGCGAAAGTCGTTTGTTTGGATGGCGACATCAAGATCAGGGAGATGGTCAGGGACACGGAATTGAAGATCACCAGTGCCGACGCCCTAGATTCCTTCATTGGAGCAGAGAGAGACAGAAAGGAGGAGATATTCCGCGGCATCCTCGAGTCAGGGGCCACAGTGGTTCTATGCTCCGGGGAGATAGACAAGGACATCCTGCACCTATTGTGCGATAGCGGCATCTTAGCGGTGGAGAAGCTAGACTCAACAGAGCTGATTAACGCATCCGATGCAACTAGCTCGCGAATCATCGAGAACCCCCTCGACATCGAAGAGGCCGACATGGGCTTCTGCGGCCATGCTTCATGGATGAGGAAGCCATCTACAGACGAGGTGGAAGACGTAATCCGAATCGAGGATTGCCAGAACCCGGCTGTCGTCACAATAGAGGTAGGGGGCGCGGGAGAGACGGGAACGGAGGAGGTGATCCGAGGACTCCACGACTCACTCAGAGCAACCTCATTGGCATTGGGCGAGGACGTCCTGCCAGGAGCAGGATCGACCCACAGCAGGATTGCCCATGCTGTCCGCGCTGCATCTGAGAACCAAGGTGGAAGGGAGAGGCTTGCAATGGAGGCGTTCGCCAGAGCGATGGAGACAATCCCCGCGACTCTCGTCGAGAACGCCGGAGGAGAATCACTGGACAGGATTCTAGAGCTCAGAGCCTCCTCACTGAGCGAGTCGCCGGTTGGCATTTCCCAAGACGGGAATATTTGGGAAGTAGATGGCGTCTGGCATCCTCGGTCAGTAATCGAGAACTCCCTCGAGTCAGCCACAGAGACGGCAATGGGGATGCTGAGGATAGATCAGGTCATTTCCGCGAGAGGCGAATAGCCACCACGAACCTTCAAGCCCCCCGTACACACGCATTCGTCATGGAGCGGCCCAGGGCGCTTATCAGCGTCTGGGACAAAACCGGAATAGAGGAACTGGCCGAATCCTTGAATTCGATGAATTGGGAGATACTCTCGACAGGAGGGACCGCCTCGAAGCTCAGGGACGCGGGAATCGATGTCACGGACGTTTCAGAGGTCACCGGGCACCCGGAGATCTTCGATGGTCGGGTGAAGACGCTCCATCCCGCTGTCCATGGGGGGATCCTAGTCAGACGGGACTCAGAAGAGGATATGCAGACACTGTCCGAGCTCGGCTATGCTAGGATCGACCTAGTATGCGTCAATCTGTATCCCTTCGAGGCCACCGCAGCCCAAGACCCCCCAGTGAGCGACCAGGAGCTGATCGAGATGATCGACATCGGCGGACCCACCATGGTCAGATCGGCAGCGAAGAATCATGCCGATGTCATAATCCTCACAGAACCCGAGCAGTATGGTTCGATCCTACAAGCACTTTCAGAATCCGGTGGAAAGCCATCCGGCGTAGACCCGGAACTGAGGAAGGAGCTCGCGTTATCGGCGTTCCAATCCACCGCAGCGTATGACAGCGCGGTTTCCAACGAGCTGTGGAGCAGATTCTCCGACAGCAAGATCCCCAACAGGATCCACTCATCCTCAGGGGAGGGCCGAGAACTGAGGTACGGGGAGAACCCCCACCAACCAGCATCGTTCTTTCCGGCTTCAGGAACCCCAACGGGACTCTCAGCTGCAGTACAACACGGGGGGAAGCCACTCTCATACAACAACTACCTCGATCTGGATGCTGCCCTCAGGCTAGCGCGGTCCCTCTCACAGACTTGCGATTTCGCATCGCACTCCTGTGTGGCCATCAAGCACACAAACCCCTGTGGCGCTTCAGTCGCCGAGAGCCAGGTCTCCGCATGGGAAAACGCACTGGCAAGCGATCCCGAGAGCGCATTCGGATGCGTGATCGCATTCGACCAGGTAGTGGGGAAAGAAACCGCAGAATCAATCGGGAAGCACTTCTTCGAATGCATGATCGCCCCGGGTTACGAACCCGAGGCATTGGAAATGCTATCCCAAAGCAAGAACCGGAGGATGCTAACCCTGGAACCGCTTGGAGAATACCGTGAGGAACCAAAGATGCGCCAAGTGCAAGGAGGTTGGCTATCCCAGGTCCAAGGCCCCCCGAGCATAGACTGGGACAATGCACGCTCCGTCACGCAAAACTCGCTTGACGAAGAGGGAACCAAACTAGCACGGTTCGGGACCTCAGTCATCGCAGAAGTCCAGTCCAATGCGATCATTCTGGTTCGTAGGACGGAGACAGGATTTGCAACTGTGGGAGTCGGACCGGGGCAGACGAGCCGTGTGGAGGCAGTCCGCATCGCCGCGAGGAGGGCCGGCGATAGAGCGCAGGGAGCGATGATGATCTCCGACGCCTTCTTCCCATTCCGTGATGGTATCGACACGTCAAACGAGATTGGGATCACAAGCGTAGTGCAACCAGGTGGCTCCATCCGCGACGATGAGGTAATTGAGGCCGCGAACGAGCATGGAATGGCAATGCTATTTACGGGGACTAGGTTATTCAGGCACTAGGATAACCCAATGGAATGGAAGAAAACCCTCTCGACCGGGGCTGCAGCAGGAGTTTCGGTCGGTTTTTTTGTGTCGTTGAACGGGTTCTTTGATATTGGCTACAGCTCCTTCGGAGGCTTCCTGGCATCAGTCACCGCCTTCATCCTCCTGTCTGCATTTGGTGTCAAAACCATCTCGGAGAAGACCGGCTATTGTGAACCCAGTTTGAAGCACCTGATTCCCGTATCCTTCCTCACGTTTGTTCTTCCTGTATTTGGCCCAGCAATTGGGGCAGGAAACACAGGACCGGAATATGTGGGCGCACTAATTGCGTTTGGAGCCGTAGGCGGCCTTTTCTGGAGTACACCCTTTGCCGGTTGGAGTTACTACAAGTCAGGCTGAATCCCTCGGTGGCAACCATCATACGGCAGATTACGATGCCCCACTGTGACCAACCATTCAGGGACTGCATCGAACTCCCACGAAGATCTAGTATCAGCCATTGGCAACACCCCACTAATCAGACTGAACAGGATCACTGAGGGCCTGGACAAGTCCTCCGTCTGGGTCAAGCTCGAGAGGTGCAACCCAGGCGGTTCGATAAAGGACAGAATCGGGTTGCAGATGGTACTCGATGCCGAGGAGAAGGGACTCCTGAAGCCAGGAGGGACGATAGTGGAGGGCACTTCCGGCAACACCGGGATCGGGCTTGCGATGGTTGCAGCACAGAGGGGATACAGGTGCATATTCACAATGGCGGACAAGATGAGCAAGGAGAAGGTGGATCTCCTCAGGGCAATGGGCGCTGAGGTTCATGTGTGCCCCACTGCTGTTGAGAAGGAGGACCCACGATCATACTACGAAGTCGCCGCCAGACTGGCACGCGAGATTCCAGGGGCATGGTATCCTGACCAATACTCGCACGAGGCAAACCCACTGACTCACTACCTCTCGACAGGGCCAGAGATTTGGGAACAAACGGAGGGCAATATCACCCATTTCGTAGCCACGATGGGAACAGGGGGGACGATATCCGGGACCTCCAAGGCACTGAAGGAGATCGCCGAGTCAAATGGAACCACGCCACCCACGATAGTCGGCGTCGATGCTGTCGGCTCCATTCTCAAACAATGGTTCGAAGAGGGGACAATAGGGGAGCCACAGACGTACATGGCGGAGGGTTTCGGAGAGGACTTCATCCCATCCGCAACCGACTTCTCGATGATCGACGAAATACACCAGGTTGACGACGGGGAGTGCTTCCAGTGGGCAAGAGCCCTTGCCAGGAGAGAAGGCATGTTCTGTGGGGGGTCATGCGGAGGTTCGATCAAGGTGGCAATCGAAATCGCCAAGAGGGCAGAGGAAAATGGTGAGGAGGCGATGGTAGTCGCGATCCTCCCAGACTCAGGAAACCCATACCTGTCGAAGTTCTACAATGACGATTGGCTGAGGGAGAACGGCTGGGATCCTGAGGAATGGGACTGATCACACCTTCTCGAAGGCCTTCTCCAAGTCGGCAATCAGGTCATCGGCATCCTCTATGCCCACTGATAGTCTCACGAGGCCGTCCTCGAATCCCCTAGCAAGCCTCTCCTCGCGAGGGACCTCGGCGTGAGTCATGGTGGCAGGGTGCGTAATCATCGTCTCAACCGCCCCCAGGCTCTCAGCAAGAAGGCACAGCTCTACAGAGTTCATCAATTTCTTTCCGGCCTCCAGACCACCTTCTAACTCGAAGGAGATCATCCCGCTGAAACCCTTCATCTGAGCCTTCGCAACTTCATGCATGGGGTGGGACTCCAATCCGGGGTAGACCACCTTCGAAACCTTGGGGTGGCTTTCCAGATACGCCGCAATCTTCTCGGCGTTCTCCCAGTGCCTCTGCATCCTGAGATGCAGGGTCTTGAGGCCCATTATCACAAGCCAGCAATCGAAGGGGCTTGGAACAGCGCCAACGCTCTTCTGGATGTACTTCAACCGCTCGAAAAGATCCGCACGATCGGTTATGATTACCCCGCCGATGATCTGGTTGTGGCCGCTGAGATATTTGGTAGTGCTGTGAAGGACCAAATCGGCCCCGTACTCCAGGGGCTTTAGGAAAACCGGGGTTGCGAAAGTGGTGTCCACCACGTATAGCAGATCATTGCCCTTCGCAATCTTGCCCACTGCCTCTAGATCTGTTACCTTGAGTAGGGGGTTGGTTGGCGTCTCTATCCAGATCATCTTCGTCTCGGGGCGTATTGCATCCTCAACATTCGAAGCCACCTGTGAGTCCACGTAGGTGAACTCAACTCCGTAATTCGTCATGAGGTTGTTGAACAGCCTCGCAGTACCACCATACACGTCATCACAGCAGACTACGTGATCGCCTTGGCTGAGCAACTTCATGCAACTGTCGGCACTAGCCATTCCACTGGAGAAGGCAATCCCATGTTCCCCTCCTTCCAAGGCGGCCAAGTGATTCTCTAGGTCCTGCCTTGTGGGGTTGGAAGACCTGGTGTAGTCGAATCCCTTGTCCACCCCGATCTCCTCCAGGACGTAAGTCGCAGTCTGGTAAATTGGAGGGACTATCGCACCCGTCGTGGGGTCTGGCTTGCTTTTTCCTCTTACTGAGATAGTGTCGAAATCCATGTTACTCTAACCTCTGGGGATTGGTCACCTGCAAAATAGTTTCAGTCAGCCAATTTCCCTCGTTCGTACCTTCGTTGCGACATACCACACCCCCAAGATGCCCACGAGGATAATGGTAAGAGACCCGAATCCAGGGTCTGCACCATTCCAAGAAGATGGATCCGAGAACGCACCATCCCCTAGCGTCGAAACATACCAAACGAAGATCGCGGAAGACACAGCCATGAGGGATATCATCGCAATAATTGCAGATTTAGCGTGCCTTGGAACGGTCTTTCCAGTTGCATAGTACTCGAACATTGCAGAGCCAAAGAGGCGATTCGCCAGTGTCCACCTGAACATCCTCTCACTCGAGTACGAGAATAGAAAGGCGGCAGGAACCGCCCACGAAACCGTCGGCCACCCCGGTACCCAGATACCAATGATGGCGAACCCAACAAATAGCAAGCCGATACCGAAATAAAACCGACTTAGAACGGGGTTGCTAGATACGCAGTATCTCTCAACAATTTCGTCAATGCTCTCGATTCTCTCCATGAAATCTGTTTAATCGGTACTAAAGCCGTCCTTTAAGTTGCATTACCGAAGACTCAAGCGAGAACTCCCCACCACAAGAGCATGGTAACTCCCTTCGTACTCCCACGCGTCGCTTCTCTTGACGATCCACTCAGATTAGCCGTGCTGATCTCTGGTGGTGGATCGGGCCTGGACTCTCTGCTGAAATTCCAAGAGTCAGAGCCCCGCTGTCATCGAACGGTTCTGGTTCTGGCGGACAGCGAAGGTGCTGCAGGACTTGAACATGGGAGAAAGTCAGGAATTCCCTCCAAGGGACTCCCAATTCCCCCCGGGCCCGAGATGACAGAACGCCGTATGGCCCACGAAGCAATGGTGGAATTGCAACTCCAGTCATCTGATGTAGAGCTAGTAGTCCTCAGCGGCTACATGCGGATACTGACTCCTTCGTTCGTTGGGAATTGGAAGGGCAGGATCGTCAACGTCCATCCCTCCTTGCTACCAGATTTCCCCGGGGCTCATGCCCATCGCGACGTCCTCTCTTCTGGAGTAAGCACTACTGGTTGTACCGTGCACCTGGTGGACGAGGGAGTTGATACTGGGCCCATTCTTGCGCAAAGGGAAGTACCAGTGCTACCAGAAGATAACGAGGAGGCCCTCCAAGAAAGGGTCAAAGAAGTCGAGCATGTACTCTATCCAGAGGTAATCGATATGCTATGCTCTGGACAGTTTTCACTGTAGGTCTTCAGGCGTATTCACATTCAGAAGAACCGCAGGGTCCTCCACGAGTATCGAATGCTTGGCCTCCGTGAACTGGACTCGAAGGGGTCGCCTGTCGCCATCGATCATCTCGAGGACTGCCTCGGCTCGAATCAAAGACAGTAGTGGATGACCTCTCTCTCCATCATGAGGCATGATGAGGCAATCGTCTTCCCCAAGCCTCTCTAGGAGAGAGACAAACAGGTCCGATGAGACCCAGGGATAGTCCACCGTGGCTAATTGGAGGAGCCCCTCTTCGCACTTCGGATCCAGCAGGGCTTCCTCTATTGCATCGATTGGACCTGCGTGCGTCCTTGAATCAAGAACCCACTCAATGTCCAGTTCTGTTCCGATGAGCGAACCATATTGCTCAACGTCTTCGGGTTCCGCTACTGCAATCCTGATTGGCTCTAGATTAGCAGCAGCGAGCGTGTTCGCCGCTCGCTCAATCATGGTTAAACCATCGATCTTGATTAGGGCCTTGTCCCGACCCATCCTAGAGGACCTACCCCCCGCTAGCAACAGCGAACGCATCTGCTTACCTCAGCTCGTCTAAACGCTTCAAAGCGTGATTTATTTCTTCCATCAGGTCCAATGCCCTGTTGATCAGCATCCCCCTGTCCTTTCTTGCAGTGGTCCCTACAAGCCACTCCATTAGTTGGGTGATGTCCTCGGCATCTCTCTTTATCGTCCACTCTAGAACCTCCTCTGCTACCGGGTCATCCGATGGCAGCAACCGCTCGACCATGACTACCAGAGGGGCTACCGATGAATTAGTGCTACGGTATTCTCGCGGCGACTCTGTCTCTAATCCTGCCCAGAAGGGAATCTCCATCTGGCACCTTTACCAACACTAGTAGATTGATCACGTCACTTCCAATCTCTCTTCCCGCGTTAATGGCGGCAAATGCTGAGATGAGCGCCAGGTGCGACTCTACGAGCCTACCACCACACCAAGACTTCAGCAACTCGTCACGTGGAACTTCGTGACCCGCTCGCAAGGCCTCCTCGATGCTAAGGAGCAGAGCCTCAGCTGGTTCTCTGGAGTTGATTGAGGAGGCTAGTACCACCCATGGATCGACCCCAAACCCCTCGTGATCCAAGTTGGCAAGAAGCAGTGCTGAGAGTGCGACGTCCTCTCTCCCGTGCCTCTTCCAGAGCAGGGGTATCAACTTCCACAGGGTTCGTTGGTCATGCCCTGCCTCAGTAATCAGCCACGATGCGACCCTCCTAAGAATTTCATCGGGAGTGCCAAGGTGGAAAGAGTATCCAGCGGAGGTACCGAGACGGTCCGTGCTTGACTTCATGATCATCGCCGGCACCCCTATCGGGTAGGCTTCCCGGACAATTTTTGCTAGGCTTCGGTGTGATTTGTGGGACCTACCGGGTTGCTCCTCGAGGAAACCGTCCAGAATGCGCTCGCCACTCATCTGAACTACTGCTTCCTAGAGAGTATTTTGACGCCATCGAAAATCTCGCGAAGATTATCTACCGAGTCATTGAGACGCATTCTGTATTCGTCGATAAAGGACCTGTGCACGATTTCTCCCAGTTGACGGTCCAGGCTCCTAGCTATCGCCCGGTGCTCGGCATCATCGATGGCAAACATCCTCCTAAGGTACGCAATTTGTGCCAAGACGTCATCCGACCTGTCTGTATGGATAAGCATGGCTTCGAGAACCTGGCCATACACCAACCTCATCTCGCTCTTCCCAATCACGTCTCCGCTGATCCGCTCCTCCTCGCCAGATAGAATAGCATCATAGATCCTCTTGGGCTCATCCTCCCCCAGACTCAGTGCATGGGCAAGCTTCACCAGAATTCTCTTCTCTCCGCTTGATAACTGCCCGTCCCTCAAGGCCAGCCTCGATGCGTTCAAGAAAATCCTTGAACGGTCATCCTCAGCCCACGCCTCTTCTGCCACGCTACCCCATGGGAGGCATCTGCCTTAACGACTAGGTCTTAGGCCCAAAATTGGCCTCCAAGGTAAACAGGAGCATTCATGAAGCCCCCGTGCCCCGGGTAGATTGCTAATCAGCCACTCCCGGGCGTCCTGCGCCCATCCGAACCCCCCCGCCAAAATGGCGAAAACGGGGGCAAGACCCCGTTTGGGGCCGAGAAGCAAAGGAATTGAATAATATGTCAAGTGAAGGAAAATACGTAATACACGCAACAATTAGAGTCGATGGGACCGTAGCACGCAAAGACGTCGTCGGAGCCATATTCGGCCAGACCGAAGGACTCCTGGGAGAGGGTCTCCAACTTAGGAAACTCCAGAGAACAGGAAGAATTGGCCACGTGGATGTCAGTTTGAACAACCACAAAGGCCGCGTACAGGGAGCTATAGAAGTCTCATCTTCAATAGACCAAGTCAGCACTGCAGTAATCGGTGCAGCCCTGGAGACGATAGACAGGATCGGACCATGCAAAGCAGTGATCAAGGTCAAGGAGATCGAGAACATCAGGTCTGCCAAGAGGGACCATGTCATCGACAGGGCCAAGCAGCTTCTGCTGGGGATAGTGAACTCTGCCTCTGGCGAGTCGAAGAACATCCTCGACGAAGTAAGAGCCGTACTTACATTGGATACCGAGGTCGACTTCGAAGAGATGACCGCAGGACCAAACGTGAAAAACTCGGATGCAATAATCATCGTCGAAGGCAGGAACGACGTCCGGAACCTACTGAAGTTCGGGATTAACAATGCAATCGCCACTATGGGGTCGGGGGTCAAGCCACAGTTGGCAGAACTCGCTGCCAAGAAGAAGACGGTTACCGCATTCTTGGACGGAGACCGTGGGGGCAAGCTCCTCCTGATGGAAATCAGCGGAAAGCTGGGCAAGTCCCTGACGCATGTCGCTTTCGCTCCTCAGAGCAGGGAAGTCGAGCACCTCGAGGGCAAGGTAGTGACGAAGTGCCTTGGTCAGAAGGAAACGGCTTCAAAGGCAGTCTCCCGAATACAGACCGAGATTCAGAAGGACGATGACAAGGCCGTCGGAAAGGGAAAGCCATCATTGGAAGCCCCAGACGAGATCAAGGGCTGGGCACCTATGATGGATGGGCTAAAGGCCAATCACGCGGTAATAGTGCTCGCAGATGGAACGGGTTCCAAACCAGTGGGCGCCAAAGCCCTGGAAAACGCTCTCGGTGAATCCGATGGTGCTCAGGGGCTAGTCTTCTCGGGCAAGGTTACCGACAGAATCCACGAGCTCGCCTCGGGCGCGGGAATCAATGTCGTAGTAGGCAAGACCGTAGGACCCCAATCCCTGAAGCTTGGAGTGCAAGCATACTCAGTAAAGGACCTAGAGTGAGTTTCAGAGACACGTTTCTGGCAGGGCAAAACCCTGTCAATAATGGCCTTCTGAAGGGTATGCATAGCAGAAGCCATCAAAAGTCTCTCATGCCCGCTGAGATTGATGCAAGAGACCACCATGGCGATACTAACTCTCTATGGTGCTCTATCTATCACCCTCTTCGCACTATGGATCAGGCATAAGTCGGTATTGAGACAGAGGAAGAGACTCGCCTTGAAACTGGGGTCGATGAAGGGGAATCTGACCGAGACCTCCGAGAGACTGGACCTTCTCTCAAGGGGGGTTGACACGATTCTATCCGATGCCCCGGAGGTTCACGACCTGCTAGGGGTGCACAAGTCTCTGGAGGCCGCCGAGGCCCTTCTCTTCAACCAAGGAATCCCAGTTAGCAACAGCGAGTCTTGCGCCATTGCCAGCCATGCCGTCAAATCTCTGCTGAGTCACTACCCAGAAGATAGTGCAGAAGACGAGCGCAGCATTGTCCAGGGACTAAAGCCACTCTCGAAGAGGCTCACCGCCATTCTTACCGAAGCAGAGATGAAAGCCGAGGACATCGAACTTTCTGCAGCCGAGCACCGTCGGGTGGGGGAGCTTTTCCACTCTGTAGACAGGTTCGACTGGGCCGCGGATTGCTTCCAGAGGGCAAATGACTTGGACCCAGAAGACGAATCTGCACTGAGGTCACTTTCTGAGATCCAGAGGAAGAATGGCGACCTCGAGTCCCTTGACAGAACCCTCGAGAGGCTTCTAGCAATTGTCCCAGATGACATAGGTGTGCTCAACGAGCAGTCAGTTCTACTCGATAGCACGACCGACGAGAGACTCACCAGAAACAGAAAGAGACTAGAAGCTCTAGGGGCCACGTCAACATCCTCAGAAGAGGAGGGAGAGCTATCCCAAATCGCGCAGAGAGCCAGAGACTCAGACGTTGGTGGCGCAAGCCCATCCAACACGGCACCAAGATTAATCGAGAAGGCGGCCAAGCAACTCCTGCTCGGAGAGTTCAGAGCAGCATTGGAATCGGTTGAGAAGGCAATCGAGAGCGATCGTAGTTTCGGACAGGCGTGGTCCCTGAAGGCACGACTCGTCGCTGCGGATGGCGGGTCGATAAAGGACGCCCTGAAGTGCATTAGGCGAGCAAATGCACTGGGGGAGTACACAGCAATCCTGGAATCGGAGATTCTCGACAACGATGGGAGGGCGGATGCTGCGATCGAGGTTCTCCAGGAGCACCTTTCCAGGACGCCAGGCGATGCTGAGGCCAGAGGCAGGCTGAGCCAACTCTGGCTGGCCAGCGGAGCGGCCGATTCCGCACGACAGACGCTCAGCGAAGCACCCGAGGAATCCTGGAGCTCCGCCAGTCTGCATGTGATGAAGGGCAGACTCAGCCTCGTTGAATCGGACAACCATCGCGATGAAACAGGGAAAATCGACCCACTACCCGTTATCGATGCCCTCGTCTCGTTCGACAGGGCAGTAGAAATCGATAGGGAATCTGGCCTCGCTTGGCTTGGAAGGGCTAGGGCCCTGAGGTATCAGAAGGCCTTTGATGAGGCAGAAGTAGCCCTAGTACGAGCACGAAGACTGATCCCAGACCATCCATCGATCTCCCTCGAAGAAGCACAATTGTTCCTCGAAACGGGGGATTTGGAACAGGCCAATGCCCTAACTCTCGAGGCCACCACCATTCTGAAGGACAGCAAAACGGTCCCGTTTATCCGCGGAATCATCGCAGCGAGACACGGGCGCCTCGAGGAGGCCAGGAAGCTCTTCTCCCTGTGCCTCCAGATTGACCCAAATCACTCCAGAGCCAGACTCAACAGGTCATCTGCAGCCCTGCTCTGTGACGACCTGGCCATGGCCTTGGACGATGCCAACCGATTGGTCGAGGACCGCCCCAATCACGAACTGGGGCGATTGAGAAAATCGGAGATACTGATGAACCAAGGGGATTGGCCCAATGCCGAGTCCGAGCTACGCGAGCTTCTCAAGCTGAACAACAACCACTCGATGGGGCTTGTGCACTTGGGGACCTGCATGATTGCGATGGGCAAGTCAGAACAGGCAGAAAAACCACTAAACAAAGCGATTGAGACTAATCCCAGCCTATCCGAGGCGTGGTACCAGAGAGGCCTGCTGTACCTGGACTTCGGAAGATCTGAGGAGGCGATGTCAGACTTTGAGGGAGCGATAAGGGCGAAGCCCCAGCACCTCGATGCCAGGCTCAGAATCGCCGCCATCCACCATGAGGGAAGCGACGCCGAGAAAGCAGCCTCTGCTTGGCGAAAGGTCCTCGACGTCGACCCACAGAACAGGCTCGCTCGGAGGAGACTGGAGGAGTGCAGAGGGCAGATCACCTCCCGAAGAGGGGCACTCCTTCCAAAGGATTGAACAGCATTCACTCTGACGAGACGATATGCACTCTCAGCAGATGGTAGAACCGGGCACAAAGGCACCCGATTTCGAACTCCCGAACGCGAACGGAAACTCCGGGGGGGAGAGCCCCTCCCTCCAGGATTTATTGGGCGAGAATGGGGCCGTGGTCTTCTTCACCTGCAACCATTGTCCATATGTGGTGGGCTCTGAGCCAAGGATAGAGAGTGCTGCGGAAGTGGCCAGGAAGAACGGCCTCGGCTTCGTGGGAATAAACTCGAACGATCCCGTGAAGTACGAATCCGACTCATGGGACAACATGGTCAAGAGGGCGAATAAGGGCATGACGTACCCGTATCTACACGACTCCTCGCAAGAAGTGGCTCTGTCATACGGAGCCGAGAGAACACCGGAGTTCTACCTCCTGAACTCGGATTCCATCGTCGTCTACAGAGGACGACTGGATGACTCCCCGAGGGACCCGTCCCATGCCACAACTTCCGAACTGGAGGACGCGATAGAGGAGCTCGCTACGGGAGCGACAGTCTCTGTCGCAAGGACCGAGAGCATAGGCTGCTCGGTGAAGTGGAAGGAATAGGTGCTTCAATTTGGCAATGGGATTCCCTGCAAGGGTATTCTACACCGTAATGCGACTGGTCCCATCTGGAATCAGGATGCGAATGTGGAGGGGTCTCTACCAGAGGATGGCACGATCACAGACGGATCCAAGCTTCCGCTTCATGAACTACGGCTTCACAGACGAGGCAGAACTCCAACTCTCCGGAGGAGATGAGCCAGACAGGCTTTTCATCCAACTCTACAACATGAACGTCAGGGACGTGGAGATAGAGGGCAAAGAGGTACTCGAGATCGGATCCGGTAGGGGCGGTGGAGCGAGTTGGATCGCAAGGACATACAACCCTAAGTCCCTGTTGGCAGTAGACTACTCTGCAGAGGCAGTGCGACTCTCCCAAGGTTGGTTCGCCGCACAGGACAACCTGGAATTCAAGGAGGGTAACGCTCAGGACCTGTCCCTACCCGACGATTCATTCGATATTGCATACAATGTGGAGTCATCCCACTGCTATGCGAACATCCCTGAATTCCTGAAGGAGGTCTTCAGGGTCCTGAGGCCAGGGGGGAAATTCTGCTGGACGGACATGCGCGACTCAAGGACCATGGAGAAGATGCACGACCAGTTCCTGGAGACCGGATTCAGCATCGAGTCAAGGGCTGACGTGACCAAGAACGTGACCGATGCGCTGAACCTGATCGACGAGGGGAGGAGGGAGATGATCCGACAGAGCGCCCCAGCCTCTCTCAGAAAAAGCTTCGAGACCTTCGGTGGCGTTCCCGGGACGCCCGTCTTCGAAGCCCTAAAATCCGGAAAAATCCAGTATTTCAGATATCTCCTCTGCAAGCCAAGATAAATTGCCCCACTGCACGGTCATTGCGTCACGTTGTCACTCTATTGCATACTCCTTGAGAAGTTCCAACGGGACGATTTGCAGAGTCTCCTCATGAGTAGCGGATAATACCACCGGGCAGGCGACGCCTTCGACGGCAGCGTCTTGCCATGTCTGTGCGCAGACGCACCACCTGTCACCGGGGGAGAGGCCTGGGAATCGGTGTTCGGGCATTGGCGTAATCAGATCGTTTCCCTGAGAACGGGCGAACTCCAGAAACTCCTGAGTAACAAGACAACAAATGGTATGCAAACTCCGGTCATTACGATCAGTGTTACAGCATCCATCCCGATACCACCCAGTGAGCGGATCGGTGGAGCATGTATCCAACTCGCCCCCAAGAACGTTGAAAGATGGCAGCAATGATGCCAACTGAGGAATTCGGTAGATTAACCCATGGATGCAATCATTCGTCCCACTGTCTGGAATCAAGCCCAGTGCTGCATAGTGGCAGTACCGTTGGTCCGACCCCCCCTTCTTCGAAATAGTGGAAACTGTGCCCATCGACCTCGAGGTTTGGCATGGCCTATACAGCCAAACCCGAGTAATGTATCCTATGACAATAAGACTCGTTCACGGTGAGTCGCCCGACATCGGTAACGACCTGATGTTCCACTGATCTTCTGTGGTTGTAGGGTAGGGGAACAATTGAAGAAAGCCAGTCTGGACCGCTAACCATGACGCGGAGAACTGCGGTGGTTACGGGCGCAACTGGCCAGGATGGCTCCTACTTGTCCGAGTTACTTCTTGACAAGGGCTACGACGTGTATGGTATGGTTCGGCGCACTAGTCAAGCCGCATTAGGCCGGAACCTGATTAGTCACTTAATCGGGAACCAAAACTTCCACATAATTAGCGGGGATCTTGCCGACCAGGGATCCATCGAGAATGTGATCAAGGAAGTGGAACCAGACGAATTCTACAATCTCGGCGCTCAGTCATTTGTTCCGGAATCATGGCGCTCACCTACCAACACCTCCGACATTACGGGATTAGGGACGCTCCGGTGTCTGGAAGCAATCAGGATTCACCGCCCCGAATGCAAATTCTACCAAGCAGGATCCAGTGAGCAATTCGGCAAGGTTGTAGAAACACCACAAGATGAGAATACCCCTTTTTACCCTCGATCGCCCTATGGTTGTGCCAAGGTTTTCGCTCACTACATTACAAAGAATTACAGAGAGTCATACGACCTACATGCAAGTACTGGGGTCCTATTCAATCACGAGAGCCCAAGGAGGGGTATCGAATTCGTAACTAGGAAGGTAACGCTTTCTGCAGCAAGAATCTCCTCTGGCATTCAGGAATCTATGGAAATTGGTAACACTGAGGCCAAACGAGATTGGGGGTTCGCTGGGGATTACGTGGAGATGATGTGGAAAATGACCCAGCGTGAAACTCCGGATGACTATGTAATTAGCACTGGGGAGACACACTCAGTAAAGGACATGATTAACCTTGCATTCGGAAGGGTTGGGATGGAATTGACTTGGACGGGGGAGGGTGTTGGGACTATTGCAACAGACCAAAATGGCAATGTCAGAGTAAAAACAAACCCGAGGTTCTTCAGACCAGCAGAGGTCGATATACTGGTTGGAAATTCAGAGAAAGCCTCTAGGGAATTGGGATGGACACCAAAGACGGATTTCAAGGAGTTAATCTTCATGATGGCGGACAACGATATGGAAATTGTCACAACAGCAATCAAACATGGGGTCAACCCACCCGCTCCACTCCACTAATCAAATTGAAGGGCAGAAGGCCCCACTCACAGAATACTCAGCAGGTACAGAAAACCCAGAAAGGCGTGTAGCAAAGCCAGAACCCCAACCACGTCACTAATCCTCCCATGGACTTCCTTCGTCTTGGCGAATCTCTCTCCGGAGTCTTTCTGGGACTTCGTCTTCCTGCCCAGATTCCAGACGTAGATCATCATGCTCAGGCCGATCAGTCCCGTGGCACCGTGGAGTCCCGGGACCATGTAGCTGTAGGCATCACCATGATCGATAATGCCACGAGCTGCGTTGGATGCGAACGCAAGACCTACTATTGACACGCTTGCTATGGCGATCCTATCCCCCATTGACTCGTGTTCTGCAAGGGCCGTACTCCTCTCTTCCCCTCTCATGAGGGAGGATTTCCCCCTCCACGCCTTCTGTCGGAAGAATAGCCAAATCAGGAGAAGTGCGGCAAGGGGGTGGGAGATGATTACCGCTAGCCTGACGAAATCCATGGACATTGGAATGGACCGAGAGACTTAGATTTGGCTAATTTTGGACACCGTCTCACGAGCATTAGTACTGCTCTAGGACGAGTTCGGTCTGAGTCGAGCTGATGTCCCCGGGAGCCGCAAGCCACATTCGATCCAGCAAATTCCTGAGGGCCACCGTATCGTCAACGTGAACCACGGCAACCAAGTCCGCATCGCCGCTTATCTCGTACACGCACTCGACTCCCGACCAACCGGAGAACTCTCCAGCAAGAGAGCCTATCTCAGTACCCGGGCCCACCTTGAGGCGAATCAGGGCAGTCAGTCCGATGCCGGACTCCCGAACGGTGTAGCCCCTGATTACCCCCTCGTCCTCGAGCCTCTTTATCCGGGTCCTAACCGTTCTCTCGGTGACGCCGACACCTTTGGCAATCTCGACGTATGGGGCTCTGGCCGATTCTCTCAGGAAGGACAGGATGGACCTGTCAAGCGAATCGACATTACTCATTGAATCCTCCGAAAAACATACAACTTATGGATATTTCTTGATGTTTGTCATTGTTTTTTGGATGAAACTTGCCATATTGCAGCCATCATCTGTTCAGAAATCATTGGTTGCGTTCAAATGGGATGGCTTACACTGCATCTCCATGAGTCAGGAGGAGGCCATCTCCCAACTCAGGATTCAGGAGTACCTAGATGACGTATCCGGCCTCGACATCCCTCACTCACATTCACAGTGGTACCATATCGACGTTGCGTCTCTGTTGAACAGTACGAGAATAGAGGGCCACGAACTCGATCCAATCACCGGTTCATCACTGATATTCCTCCCTAGGAGCGTGATGCTCTGCTGCCCAAAGTCCGGACGAATCCATCATTACCCCAAGCACCTCCTGCATTGCTTCGTTGATGACAATCGCTCTAAGTCCAATGAGGCGGATGGGGTGCTAATGAGGGCCGAGCTATTCTCCATATCCCCCAATGAGGAGCAACTCTGTTGGGAGTGCTGCTGCAGGTCGGAACTGGAAGTCCCGGAGATTCAAAGCAAGGTTTCTCGGTGGCTTAGCTGGCTGAACACATAGAGGAGACCAGCGCTACCTTGAGAAGTCAGGGTCCTGTGGGTGAGTCAATGGGTGCCGCTATCAGCGACATCTTCGCTAGGGCGATTCTCGACTCCAGAGGCAACCCAACAGTGGAAGTCGACTGCTATGTCAATGGCTCACTGAGGGGTAGAGCAGCAGTCCCATCCGGAGCGAGCACCGGGACCCATGAAGCGGTCGAATTGAGAGACGGCGGGGACCGGTGGGCGGGCAAGGGAGTCCAAGTCGCCGTCAACAACGTGAACGGCCCGATTCGCGAGGCACTCATAGGGATCGATCCCTCTAACCAGAGTGAAATCGACTCCATCCTAATCGAACTGGATGGTTCGGCGAACAAGGGGTTATTGGGCGCTAATGCCACTCTAGGGGCTTCCCTCTCATGCCTCAGGGCAGCAGCCCAGGGCGAACTGTGGAATCACATCTGCAAGGACGGCGAATCGAGTCTGCCAGTCCCAATGATGAACATCCTGAACGGGGGGGCTCACGCCGAAACGAACGTCGATGTCCAGGAGTTCATGGTCGTCCCACATGGTTTCGACGACTTCTCCGAGGCCCTCCGAGCAGGAGTCGAGATCTATCACGCACTCAAGTCCACTCTGAAGCAAGAAGGACTGCTTGTGGGCGTCGGCGACGAAGGCGGATTCGCACCGAACCTCCCCAGAAACGAGGAGGGACTCAGGCTGGTACTCGAAGCAATAGAGAGGTCTGGTTACACTCCGGGTCAGCAGGTCTCAATTGCTCTGGACGTTGCAGCCCAGGAGTTCTTTGACGGCACGCACTACCATATGGACGGAGCCGGTATTTCGGGTACGGATCTCGGGCAGATCTACTCGAAGTGGCTGGATGACTACCCAATTGTCTCTATCGAGGATCCCTTCGGGGAGGACGACTGGGACTCATGGGTGGACTTCACCTCCCGTGAAGGGCATAGAGTGCAGATTGTTGGTGATGACCTGTATGTGACCAATACCAAGCGCCTCGAGAGGGGAATCGCCCTCGGGGCGTCAAATGCGATTCTAATCAAACTCAACCAGATTGGGACCTTCACTGAGACGATGGGGGTAATCGAAAAATCTCGTGAGGCTGGGTTCGGGACGATAATCAGCCATCGATCCGGTGAGACGTCGGATGACATAATCGCGGATCTGGCCGTCGGCACCAATTCAATGCAGATCAAGACGGGAGCACCAGCTAGATCCGACAGGACATCGAAGTACAACCAGCTCCTGAGGATCTCGGAAGAAGTGGCAAATTACTCCGAACTATTCCAATGAGGATAGGATCAGCGGTAGTACGATGCTCGCATCGGACTCGATCACGAATTGGGGGGTGTCTACTCCCAGCTTCCCCCAGCTGATCTTCTCTGCAGGCGGAGCTCCCGAATAGCCGCCGTAGGACGGCCTCGATTCCGAGATCTGAGCGAACCACGCCCAAAGTGGGACTTCCACTCCGGCATCCTGCCTAAGCATGGGGACCACCGATATTGCGAAATCACCAGATATGCCCCCTCCCACCTGAAGCATCCCCGTGGGAGAGTTATCCTCTCGATACCAATCGGCGAGTGACTGCATCGCATCCAATCCCCCTTTGACGACGGAATTGCTCTTCAGCGTGCAGTCTATGACTCTCGCAGACAGTAGATTCCCGAGCGTCGAATCCTCCCACCCCGGTGTGAATATCGGAAGATTCGCATCCGCCGCAGCGACCAACCACGACTCCTCGGCAGGAGATGAGAACTCGATATCCCCATGTAGAATGAGGTCATACACGTATTCGTGAGGAAAGCGGCTGTCTCCCACTGTTTCTGATTCTTCCCAGAGGGACAAAAATCTCTCTCCCACCTTGGTGAAAGCACTCTCGGGGATCGCTACGTCGGTTATGCGATTCATCCCCCTTTCATGGAGCGCGGCATCTTCCTGCTTGCTCTGATGCCTCCAATTTGGGATGCTCTCGTAACCGGATCTGGAGATGAGGCCGAACAACTCCTCCTCCAGGTTGGCCCCGGTGCAGCAAATCGCATGCACTCGCTGTGCCCTAATCGCCGGAGCCAAGCTCTTCCCTATCTCCGCTGTAGACATCGCTCCGGCGAGAGTTACGATTAGTCGACCATCGTTATCGAGGAACCCTCTCAGTGAATCTATGCATCGGGCAAGCTCACCCGCATTGAAATGACTGTAATGGGTCTCAATGAAGTCTCTAACACTCATCTAACCACCCCGGAAGCGTTCCACGCTCTTCCTGAAGACCAACCTCAAACCAGGGTTCTCCGAGACGAGCCTCTGGTGAACCATGTCTGCTAACGAGTCAGAATCGCTGCCCCCACACGTGAAGACGTCAATCGCCAGGAGCCCCCTCTCTGAGTAGCAGTGAGCAGTAACGTGACTCTCGTCGATCAGCACCACCGCTGCGAATCCAAGGGGGCTTTCCGTCCCATCGAAGACCTCAACATGCGAGTGAACTTCCCTCACTCCAGATTCACGAACACACTCTCTCAGAATTCCGAGGATCCATTCCCCGCCCCCTTCCCTTCCTCTCTCATAGTCGACATAGTCCAGAAGGACATGGGAACCCGCAGAATCAACCTCGGCCACACCGGCTCAGCCCGGACACCGAGATTTCAAATTCACTATTCCCCAAGCCAGGACCCGAGTCTCCGCAACCCTTCCTCGATGGCCTCCTCATCAACTGCGTAGGACACCCTAACGAAGCCTTCTCCCCCTGTGATTAGTGATGCTGGAATCAGCTGAACCCCCGCCTCCAATGCTCCGTCTGCGAACTCGACGTCGCTCATCCCCGTTCCTGTGACATCCGCGAAGACGTAGAAGGCGCCCTCAGGCTCTGGGACCCTTATTCCGGGTAGGGAAGAAAGCCCTCTCATCATCAAATCCCTCCTCTTCAGGTACTCCTGATTGAACTCATCGACCGAATCTTCGCATTCCAGAGCAACCCTTGCTGCATCCATCATGAATGTCGGAATGTGCGAGGCAGAGTTGGCCTGGCTCTTAACAGCGGCCTTCATAGCTTCGCTGGGACCAGTCAGGAATCCAACCCTCATCCCAGTCATTGCCCATGACTTGGACCACCCATTGACTACGATTGTCCGCTCCCTCCCACCAGGCAGGGTGGAGGGAGAAACATGCGGCCAGTCGACCCAAATCATTCGCGCGTATATCTCATCAGAAACTATCCAGAGGTCATTCTCAACTGCGATTTCGACGATCCCACCAATCTCCTCTGGGGTAAAGACCGCTCCAGTGGGATTGCAGGGAGAGTTGACCAGGATCATAGTCGTCTTGTCCGTAATCGCCCCCCTTATCGCATCCAAGTCTGGATGGAAGTTCTCCATGTTCACCTTTACATGAACAGGGTTGGCACCGATGAACTCCAGCATTGGCTCGTACGATGCCCATGAAGGCGATAGCAGGATAGCCTCGTCACCGGGCATGGTGGTGATCAAGAAGGAATAGAGGAGGGCCTGCTTCGCCCCCGGTGTCACGACAATCTCGTCAGCCGGTGACTCGATGCCATGGTGCTCCATGAGGTATCCAGACACGGCCTCGCATAGCTCCAGCGAGCCAGGGCCTCGGGTGTACTTCGTCTTCCCTTCCTCGAGCCCATTGATCGCAGCTTCGATAATCGGTGATGGGGTGGCGAATCCAGGCTCCCCCACAGTCCACCTTACGACCCCTGGCCCCGGAGGTTGCAGGTAGGGAGCGAAACCAACACCCAGGCCTTCGAAGCGGGAAGATACACGAGGCACGCCTTTCACACGAGTAGCCACCCAATGAAGGTATGCCGGCGCTCGGACAGTCTTCAAGAAAGAAAGTAGGTTCGGTGAGACGAAGCACGAGTGGCAGAGCAGCTATGCAATGGACTGCAGATCCATGGACCCGGGTGCAAATCCCGGCTCGTGCTCCACCTATTCACAGCCCAGATAGCTCTACGAGCATGAATGCAGCCGATATCGCAATCGCACCCATGACGAAGAATCGATCGAAGGAACCCGAATCCATGGGCTCTCCCTGGAACGTCATCCCTTCTTCGATCCCCTCTTCCCTTAGCCTAAGGTAAACAAACAGGAATAGGAGCATCGTTGCCGGCCCGGAGATAGCATCCATCTGATTCTGCTCCGAGAATTCCCTCAACGGGCCAAAGACGAAACCGAAGTAGTTGGCTATCGTAATGGTCAGGAACGCGAAGAGCGCGGGATGCGCCACTGGCCACATTCCTTTGGCCCCCTGCGTCAGGATTACCACTGCCCATAGGACGTAAGTCAGGAGAAGCGCACCGGTGAAGGCAACTGTGACCTCAGTAGGCGCTAGCAGACCATCGCTGACAGCCCCAGGCGTGACTGCATCAATAACGGAATCGGGGTTTGCGATCTGACGGAAAACATAGAAGAGTCCCGTTGCAATTACTATGACTAGCCCCATCAAAGCGACGGGGTCCTTGACCCCGATCCCGAATGAGACGGAGTCCAAACCCTCGTCCACCTCGTCTTCCCCACGCAACATGAAGTATGCCGCCGCATAGGTTATGGTAACTATCGGAGTTAGGAACTTGGGTGCTTCACTCGATTCACTGGCATCATTCCAGAACATCCAGATGACTGCGGTAGCTGCTGTCAGGCCGGCAAGAACCGGAAGCATAACCGTCCACTTCCCGCGCGCTCCCTCATTGAGTATCAGCATAGTCGAAATGAAAATTCCGAACATCAGAATTCCGTTGAATGCGGTTTCGGGAGCCCCAGCGCCATAGGCCATATCCAATGGTGTCGATGAGCCGTCCAGGCCATTGCTCAAGATGGTGAAGCAGTCTCCTCCCCCAGTGGTGTAACAGGCAGAGAAGAACATGAAGTTCAACGAGTACACAAGTGTAACCAGGGCAGTCAGTAGAAGCAGTGCTTCGCCGGGTGTAGATTTAATCCTATCAAAAACTAGGGCCATGAAACCGGCGGCTCCCAATTGCACTATTATCTGTTAGCCCGTTACTACGGTGTGAATGGGAGATTTTCAGGGTCGACGTTGCCTCCGCATAGAATAATCCCGATTGAGCCAAAGCCTCCCTTGGATCGGAACTCGTCCTTCAGCACAGCAGCTAGGGAGATGGCGCCGCTGGGTTCCACAATCATCCCGAAAACCTCGTGAATAATCGTCATCGCAATCAAAACCTCCTCATCGCTCACTCTGATGATTTCCTCAACATGGCTCTTGATGATCGGCCACGTTATTTCTCCCATGCTGGTCAGTAACCCGTCACAGATTGTATCCGGGCCAGTCTGTGGCACATATTCCCCTGACTCCAATGATCTGGCAGCATCATCAGCGCCTTCCGGTTCAGTGCCGAACAGCAGAGCATCCGGCAGTAATGCCCTAGTGGAAATGCAAGTCCCGGACATCAATCCACCCCCACCAATGGGAGATAGGACCGCATCCAGATTCCCGCACTCTTCGATCATCTCCTTCGCAGCAGTACCCTGGCCGGCAATGACGTTCGGATTGTCAAAAGGATGGATGAAAGTCGCACCGGTCCTTTCGAGGACCGAATTTGCAGTCGTGACCCTGGCCTCTAGGTTCGGTTCGCAGAGAATCACCTCGGCACCATGGCTCCTAACTCCGTTAACCTTCACCTTCGGTGCAGTTTTCGGCATTACGATGTATGCAGGGACGCCTCGCTGCCTCGCTGCCAAAGCAACTGCCTGCCCGTGGTTGCCACTACTATGGGTGCAAAGGCCGGCCTCCGCATCCTCGCCCAGAATCTTCACGGCGTTCGTCGCCCCTCTGAATTTGAACGCCCCGACGTGCTGTAGGTTTTCGCACTTCATGAACACACTGCGACCAGCCATTTCGTCAATCTCGGGGGAATTGACCACGGGGGTTCTCAAAACAACCCCATCAAGTCTCTTTGATGCCTCAATTACGTCAGAGAAGAGAATACTGGACATGTTCGCTCAGGTCTCGCAGCGAAGAGCAATACATCATTACTACGGCACGGCCTCGACAATTCGTGGGAGACGAAAACGCCCCTGAGTGGATTCCCCTCGCAATTGCCTCAGCAATCCTGATTCTTGACTCCCTTGTGTTTGGTGTGGCTCCAAGTGGACCTTGGGAAGACACTGGGTTCTCCACCGGAGTGATTGGAATGATGGGGCTATCCATGGGATACGTTGCATGGTACCGATACACATTCAAGAGAAGGGGACTGATTCCCTGGATCGACCTCTGGAAGACTCCTGAGGAATCTGTCAAGTGGGTATTCGCAGCGGCGGTTGCCTTCCTTGCCTTGGCTTGGGTTTCGGGGAATCCCATGCAGCCCTACTTACCGGATCCAACGGGATTAGTCCTGACCTTGGTGGGGCTACTGATAGCCCTACAATCTGGATACGTCTATCTCGTCATGGGCCCTCTCAAGGAAGATTGACTTACCTCTTGCCGGGCTTCCAGAATTGAAGAGGCAGGGGGGCCTCTCCCTGCATTGCTCGGAACGCAAGATGGTCTGCTCGCTCGTTCCACCGGTGCCCTCTGTGTGCGGGTACATGCTCTCCGCTGAGGATAATTATGCCTGAAACCTCATCCCACAAATCCCTAACCCTTCGTGCCAGATCCTGATTCGCCTTCGCTCTCCACAAACCAGAGGCGATGTTCAGTGCGTAGTTCGAATCCCCTCTGATGACTGCAGTCTCGATTTCCGACTCCCCCAATAGCCATCGGAGGGCGTGAGCTATCGCTGAGAGCTCTGCTGTGTTGTTTGATCCGACTTCGGCACCCAAATGCCCCTGCTCTTCGGCATTAGTCACCACATCCCCATTCAACTCTGTAAGTAGGTGCCCCCTCCCATTGCCAGACCCGCTGTCATCCACAATCACACAAAGGCCCCAACCAGCCCTTGTCTCTGAGGTAACATTACGATTCTCACTGCAAGAACCATCAACGTAAATGTGAACCCTTCGAATTTCGCTCATTGTCATTCTCCGATCAATGCGGAGTAACTGGCCGAATCAAGGAGGGCGCTCAAATCTACATCACCATCGGTCTTGATCTTGCAGATCCAGCCCGATCCGTATGGGTCCTCGTTAATCTGCTCGGGTGCATCCTCGAGGGATTCGTTGACTTCGGTCACGGTTCCCGCTACGGGGGCATAGATCTCGCTGACCGATTTTACCGATTCGACGCTAGCGAACGACTCCATCACCTCAACGACAGCATCGAGCTCCGGGAGCTCTACCCAGACCACTTCTGTTAGGGCGTTCTGCGCAAAGTCAGTAATTCCGATGCTGACATGGTTTCCCTCAACCTTCAACCACTCGTGTTCTTTTGTGTATCTTAAATCACCAGGAACGTCTCCCATACTGTCACCCAACCTTTCGTACAGGCAAGGCAGGGTCAAGGTTTCGCTCCCTACTCCTCGCCGTGTTTGGACTCGAGGCGCTCCATTTCCATCTTAGCCCATTTAGAACCAAGGTCTTGCATACTCGCCTCATCCCTCTCGCTTTCGAGTCTTGAAAGCATTTCGTCCTCAGGCTCTCTGCTTATCCACGAGTCTGTAATCCAGTTTCCATGTTGCCTTCCCCGACCAGCAACTACCACGGCAAGAATGATCCCCGCCAATGCCGCAACCAAAGTGGGTACTGCCACCATGGCATCTGAGGCGGAAAAACCGCCTTGGTTCAGAATGGATATCGAAATCACCACCACCAGTGACAAAATGAATCCTACCAGAAGCCTAGCCAATCTGGATGCCGGGGGCTCCATGGAACGACGAATTCGGCATTTCGCATCAACTTGACCGAAGAATGACTCACAACTATTGGATTAGTTTGTGAATCTTGTACGGCAATAGGGCCCTGTTAACCGGAGTAACCTCCAGAATCCTCGCATCGTCCCTCCTCCGGATGTCCTGTAGCAATGGGTGCCTGCTCTTCTTGTGCAGAGTGAGGATGGTGGGCATGTCGTGCTGAAGAGCCAGTCTGACCACATTCACGAAACCCTCGCTTTCCACGGTGAACTTCCCGACTTCGTCAATCACCAGGATCTCGCAGTTCCCTATGCTATCCATTATCGCTGGTACCCCAACCCTGTCAACCTCGGTTGGGTCTATTCCAAACCCAAGAATCCTGTTCCTTGAGTCGATTTCTCGATGTGCCATAACTCCCTTCTCACCAGTAAGTATGTTGACGCATGCGTATCCCACCCTCTCCCCGTTCTCGATTACAGGCTCACATCTCATCCCCCCAACCACGTGCTCTGGGGGGGAGGGCCCCTTCGTCTTCTTGATCCCGCCTTCTTCGGAGATCATGTCCACTACCTTCTGCAGGACAGCTGACTTTCCTGAACGTGGCAGGCCGGTAATTCCAATCTTCGGATTGATTCCCATGCTGCTCTCCTTTGTCAATTCCTAGTTGGGAACGTACCGCGTATGCAAACCAAGGATATTAAGCCATTCTCGATATGGGTGTTTTTCCGGAACTAGGAAACTGAAATCCGCAATCCTTAGTCGAGACTCTCTTCGTTTCTGAATAGGGTAAATGGGGCACCACCCTCTTCGATCTCGAAAGGTAGCATCTCAATCTCGTAATTGTTCACGTTGTTGTTGGCCGCCCATGCTTTAGACCATAGGTCCAACTCTTCGGAATTTAGCTGAGATGCTAGGAAATTCAGCCCCTCTTCAAGAGAACCGAAACTGTCCCTCAGACCGTCAGTAACTTCGATTGGAAGATCGAGAAAGCTAACCGAGTTCCCCAAAACGCAGCCCTCTGGGACCACAGCCCATACTAACCTCCTCTCTGACTGTGGATTTACAACCGCTTGACAGACAATCCGAGTTGGGACCGACATATCCCGCGGGCCCTTCCATGCAGCAGATTTGCCAGCCCCTGCTCCTGTACCGAAGGCAGGGTGTCTAAGGACGCCTTCCCCATCTATGAAACTGATATGAGCAGCTCTGAGGAATGG
>CBFIAW010000009.1:0-26821 GCA_965660655.1 Candidatus Thalassarchaeaceae archaeon
CTTCTCAGTGGGAAGAGGTTGAGGGTCACGAAATGTCAGACGAATGAATTGTGGGTACCCGCGGACTGCGACTTCGTAATCGAGGGATACACAATCCCAGGAGAGACTAGGAAGGAGGGGCCATTCGGTGATCACTTCGGACACTACTCGCTGGAAGACGAGTATCCTGTAATGCACATAACTGCAATCACCCACAAAAAGGACCCGACAGTACCGATGACTATCGTAGGAGTCCCGCCCATGGAAGACGGTTATCTCGGTGAGGCGATAGGGGATGCCTTGTTGCCCGTTCTGAAGTTCCAGCACCGGGATATTGTTGATGCATTCCTACCGTTGGAGACGGGTTTTCACAACCTAGCGATTGTTTCCTCCAAGCAGAGGTTCCCTCGCCAGGCTAGGAAGACTGCTCTGGGTCTACTGGGTGCTGGCCAGATGATGTTCCTCAAGGTGGTGGTGGTTGTGGACGAGGATCATGCTGTGAAGGATCTCGACTCTCTTCTTGACGCTCTGGAGAGCAGAGTCAGCATCCCTGATGATCTTGTGACTCTGAGGGGGATGGTGGCTGACTCATTGGCGCACACTTCCCCGTGGGAGAACATTCACGACAAACTGATAATCGATGCGACAACACCTGTCGAGGGTGACCCGATAGAAAAATCAGATTTGGGTCCTGTGAGCAATTCACTGGCCATTTCGGCATCGGCCATTGAAGGGGTCACTCAAGCCAGGATGCTACGTCCCTCGATGATGGTGATCACTGCTGAGATTGAAGGGGGTCCGAAGCCGGAGGAGAGCATGGAGGATGCCAACGAGCATTTGGCAAGCCTCCAGAGAGAGAGGGTTGCTTCCATCAGGGATTCGATTTGGGGATTGGGTGCATCCAAGGGACTGAAGTGGTTGTTCATCACCGACTCGGATGCGGACTTGGAGAGCGAAGACTGGAAGAGGAGGCTGCTATGGCAGCTATTCTGCAGGTTTGATGTCGGGAGGGATCTGCACTTTGATGAGGCCGGGACGAGGATTGCTTGGGACGCGACTGCTCCGATCCCATCGGAAGCCGGTCCATTGCCAGTTCGTAGATGGCCTGCAGTGACACTGCATGACCCTGATCTCGTTCAGAAGATTGACTCATGGCTCTCAAAGAGGTTGTAATATGGGTCTGAAGGAGATGCTGGAGTTCGTCAAGGTTGAACATACGCTGTTCTCACTTCCCTTCGTCCTAATCGGCTTCGTACTAGCGGACCATGAGTTCGGGAGCGAGGGAATGGACGTCTTCTGGATTATCGTGGCAGCCGTCGGTGCCAGAGGCCTTGCAATGGCGCTGAACAGGATTATTGATCGGGAAATCGATTCTTCAAATCCCCGAACTTCCTCAAGGCACCTGCCATCTGGAACTATGTCGATTGAGACCGCATGGATTCTCTCAGCAGCATTCCTTGGGATGCTATTGTTTGCTGCGTGGATGTTGAATGAGGTGGCTCTGAAGATGGCTTGGCTTCCTGTGATAGCATTCGTTATTTACCCATATACGAAGAGGTTCTCCTGGATTTGTCACTTCTGGATAGGCTTCTGCCTGGCACTTGCTCCAGCAGGGGCATGGGTTGCAATTGCAGCAGATACTCATGGTTGGGCATCCATTACCGGAATGCATGATGGTCGAACTGAGTTCCTCTGGTTCCCGGAAGTATTCTTCATTTCATTGGGAGTGGCTCTCTGGATCTCTGCTTTCGATATCAACTACTCCCTAATGGACAAGGATGTGGACCGGGATCAGGGAATTCGATCGTTCCCTGCTAGTTTTGGCAATATAGCAACTAGAAATCTTAGCGTTGCTTTGACCATCGGATGGATGGTGTGCTTTCTCCTCACTGGGATGCACGAGTTCACAGAATCCAGGAGATTTCGGAGTACTTTTTGGATCCTTTCTGTTGTATTCATGGCACTAGTCAACATCTTTGTGATGACCAAAGCCGCTGAAACAGCATCAGAGTCTGTCGAAGAAATGGATAGGTATCAGAAGATCCTATTCCGTTCGTCCATGCTCACTGGGTGGATTCTTCTAGCCAGTATCATGTACGTAGACTACTTCAGTGACGGGCTGTTTGATTGAGGCGTTGGGATGTTCAGACTTCACGCAGATTATGAGACCGCGGGTGATCAGCAGCAGGCTATTGACCAGTTAGTGAGGCAGTTGGAAGGTGGACAGGAAAGATGCGTTCTGCTTGGGGTGACCGGATCGGGGAAGACCTTCGCTATGGCCAAGGTCATTGAGAGGCTGCAGATTCCAACACTGATACTCTCACACAACAAGACACTAGCACGTCAGATTTGGCAGGAGATGTCCGGTCTATTCCCTGAGAACTCTGTTGAGTACTTCGTTAGCTACTATGACTACTACCAGCCCGAGGCGTACATCCCTGGTCGCGACCTGTACATCGACAAGGAGCTCCAGATGAACGAACGCATCGAACAGGAGCGATTCTCAACCGTTGCCTCCCTTGTTTCTCGACCGGATGTCATCACAATTGGGACTGTTTCAACGATCTACGGTTTGAACCCCCCCGAGGTCTTCCAGCAGAATCACCTCAGGCTACACGTTGGCCAGAAGTCTGACCCGCAGGAAATAGTAAGAGAGCTGGTGGGACTGCAGTATCGTAGGACTGCTGGAGAGATTGTCAGAGGGGACGTTCGCCTCAGAGGCGAGGTTCTTGACGTGTGGATGCCAAGCAGAGACGATCCCATCAGAGTCAGATTCGGTTGGGAGGGGATTGAGAGGATCCAAGTCTGCGAGGCAGTCTCTTGGGAACCTCTCGACGAGTTCGAGGAGGCTTGGATTCATCCTAGAGAGTTCTACATGACAAGTGAGGAGAGTTTCAAGCAAGCACTAGAGGACATCGAGTACGAATTGGAAGGCAGGTTGGACTGGTTCGAGGCTAAAGATGGGGGTTTGGAGGCTCATAGGCTGGATCAGAGAACAAGATTCGATCTAGAAATGTTGAACGAGGTTGGGTCGTGCAAGGGAGTAGAGAACTATTCCATGCACTTTGACGGGCGAACTAGGGGAGAGAGGTCGTACTGTCTGCTTGACTTCTTCGCAAGTAATGGAGAGCAGTTCCATGGCGGATCAGATAGATATCTGGTCATAATGGATGAATCTCATGTCACTCTGCCTCAGGTTGGAGGGATGTATGGTGGTGACTACTCCAGAAAGAAGAACCTGGTTGACCATGGATTCAGGCTACCATCGGCATATGACAACCGTCCACTTCGAGTGGATGAGTTTCAGAATCTAGTCCCCCAGATGATGTATGTTAGTGCCACTCCTGGCGAACGGGAGTTGAGGCATCTGGCAGAAGTTACCGGGCAAGAAGTCCCCAAGGGACTGATGCACGTTGATGGAGGAGGGGGGGCGCGAAAGTCCGAATCTGTAAAACCCAAATCAAAGCACAGTATGGAAGAGTTGCTTGAGAAAGTAGAAGGCATAGCAAAGATGGAGATTAGGCCAACTGGGCTTCTTGACCCAGTAATCGAGGTGAGATCTACGGAGGGACAGGTTCAGGACCTTCTAAGCGAGATTGGCGATAGGGTAAGTCGTGACCAGAGAGTCCTCGTTACCGTGATGACAATCAAGTTTGCAGAAGAGGTTGCAGAGTACTTGGAAAGGATGGGCGTCAAGGCCCACTACCTACACAGTGAGATTGACACCCTAGATCGAACTGAGATTATCAAGGCCCTGAGACTAGGCATCATTGACGTAATCGTAGGAATCAACTTGTTGAGAGAGGGGCTCGATATACCAGAGGTCTCGTTGGTTGCGATCTTCGATGCTGACAAGCAAGGTTTCCTCAGAAACGAGCGATCGCTGCTTCAGACCATAGGTAGGGCATCACGTAACGAAAACGGCTCGGTCATCCTGTATGCGGACTCAATCTCTCCAGCCATGGAGGCAGCGATTAGCCAGACTGTTAGAAGAAGGGTTATGCAGGGAAAACACAACGAAGAGAATGGGATCGTCCCGAAGACTATCCAGAAGGCACTCCCTGTGATGGGGGCCGAAATAGAAGACCTGCTTTCAGGGGTGGCTGGCACAGGAAGTGGGGGTGGACGTAGGATGGTAGCCAAGCCTCCGGGAAAGAAGGGGCTAGAAGGCTTGGCGAAGAAGTTTGGTCTAGGCGCTGGCATGTGGAACACATCCAATTCTGTTCTTGATAATGTCAGTCAACCGGAATGGGTCGGAGATCCGGAGGGGGGGCCAGCGGAGAATGAAGAATCTCCAGACTTAATTTCTAGGCTCGAAATGGAGATGCGTCAAGCTGCGGATAGGCTTGACTTCGAGAGGGCTGCTAACCTTAGGGACAGGATTTTCAGACTTCAGAATGCGACCAATTGAAGCCCAGTGTCCAGTGCGAATCCCATGGACGGCTACTCGCGGGACGATTTCGACGTCCCAGTCGAGGACTATGACTTCTCGACCGTCTCAGACGTTCGCTCTCTGATTGATCAGATGGGGATGGCTGGTGGTTTCACCGCATCTAAATTAGCTCGGGCCAGAGATATCCTTAGAAATGCAATTTCTCAGTCTGGTGATGAAGGATTCCTCAACTGGCTTTCCTTCCCTGCTTGCCTGTGTGCTACTGGGACCAGAGGATTCTTCGTTGAGGCCTTGAAGAGAAAGGCATACAATGTTGTAATTACCACCTGTGGAACACTCGACCATGACATCGCAAGGACATACAGGGACTATTTCCATGGTGATTTCAGCCTAGACGACATCGCCTTGGGAAAGGAAGGATTGAACAGACTAGGCAATGTTGTAATCCCTAACGAATGCTATGGCGAGATATTGGAGAGGGTCTTGCTACCTTGGTTAAGTGAGATTGAGGACGAGAGGAAGAGCCAAAATAATAGCAACCCATGGAGGGGTTTTGGCTCAGTGGAGCTTTGCTGGGCAATTGGGGACAGAATCAATGACGAGGGATCCTTACTCCACTGGGTTGCAAAGAACAGAATCCCAATGGTCATCCCTGGTCTGACTGACGGTTCAATAGGATCTCAATTGTTCATGCACCGACAAAGGAGTCCAGATTTCATGGTAGACGTTCTGGCGGACGAACAAATCCTATCTGACATGATATGGACGGCAAACGAGAGTCATGGACTGATGGTAGGGGGAGGGATATCGAAGCATCATGTAATTTGGTGGAACCAATTTAGGGAGGAGTCGGGTATGGATTCGGCGGTTTCGATTACGACTGCACCTGAGTTTGATGGTTCCCTATCGGGGGCTAGGCTCAAGGAGGCTATTTCTTGGGGCAAGATAAGACCTGATGCAGCCCAGATTGTGGTTGAGGGCGAGGCAAGTCTTATTCTGCCACTTCTTGGTTCAGACCTATTTGGAAATGAATGAGAAGCGCGCCGGAGAAATGGCTATTAATCTGCGTTTTCCGTAGAATGCTATGCCAGTAAGAGAAATGATTCAGGACATGATAAATGAGTTGACGGAGGCTCTCGGTGATGCTGAGAAGCATGACTCCGGGAATAATGCAGCAGGAACCCGAATTCGAAAGGTGATGCAAACATGCAAAGGTCTTGCTCAAGACGTTAGAGTGAAGGTACAGGGTGACAAGATTTCCCGTTGAGTTATTTCGCGCTGGCTATCATTTCCATCAGAGAGACCCGCATTGGAACCAATGGGTGCCACCCATCTCCACCTGATTTAATCAAAGCCTCGTGGAGATTACTCAGGTCGGGTCTTTCTGCAATTTCAGAATGTATCCCCCTTACTGGACTAGGGACTTCGGATAATGATTCAACGGTGTGAGAATGATTGATTGCATTACTGTAACGCTCCCAGAGTACTCTGATTTCGTCTACGACATCCCCCATCTCCCATGATCTTCTGCCGCACATTCTATAATTTCCGTCGGGTATGTTTTCTTTCTTATTCAGACAAATATCGGATATTGCGTCGACTACATCCCTAACGTTGACCCAGAATCTAGTATTGGATTCTAGAGCTGGTTGATTTCCGCTCATGATTTGCTCAATCCAGTCAATCATTATCCCATTGCCCCAATTCCTACCGCCATTAGGGATAATGACATCACGTAGTTCGATAACAACTCCTGAGTTTGATAATTCTGAACCATGGGGGACGATTGCGATGTCACAGTTCTCTTGGCCATTGATCTGAATCGTTACGTCTGCTTTCTCTGCTTGGTCTACAATCGATGCGCCGGCTCGTTGAAGCCTTTCCTCCAGAGCCTCTCTGAGACCGTCAAGAGATCCTGAAACATGCACATTTCTGGGCATGGCAACTCATCTGCTTAGTTGGCCTCGATAGTCTTCGAGGTGAAAGTTAGGAGTGCCTCCCTTAGGATCCCGACTATCATATCTATTTCCTCGGAAGAAATTGCAAAGTGAGGCGTGAATCGCAGAGCATTCTTCCCTCCGTGAATGACGCCAAGACCATTTGTCCTACACCATTCTTCAACGCATCCGAATCCCACGACAGGGAGTTTCTCAGGATCTAATTCTGCACAGAGAAGGAGTCCAGTCCCTTGAACTCCGGTAATCGTACCAGGGATCTCATCGGCGAGATCTCTCAACTTGGAGACGAATTCTATGCCCCTGTCCCTGATATTCTGTCTCAATTCTGGAGTAACTCGATCAAGAACTGAAACTGCGGTTTCCAAGGCTCTTGGATTAGTTGTCATGGTATTACCATATATTCCCACAACGTATAGTTCGGCCGCTCTCTTGGAAAGACCTACCACTGAAAGAGGGTATTGTCCGGCGTTTAGAGCCTTTGACCAAGTCTCCATGTCTGGTACTAAACAGTCCTCGAACCCGTCATAGTCAACGATACTCAAGCACCCTTGCCCTCTTAGGCCGGCTTGGATTGAATCCACGATTAGCATGCTTCCGTGCTGGGAGCAAAGAGATCTAGCCAAGTCATAGAACTCCCTGGTTACACAAAGTCCGGGATTGCCTTCGCCCATCACTGGTTCCATTGCCATCAATTCGATGAAGAAGCCTTCTTTCTCTGCACGGTCAAAGGCATCTCTGAGTGATTCTAGATCATTACTGGGAACAAAGATGACGTTGTCTCTTTCTCGAAACGATGCCAGATTCTTCTCGTACTTGGCACTGCATGAGTCTGAAATCTGAGCTGGTCTTTGTGTTCTTCCATGAAATGCCTCAACTAGGGCAAGCATCTTGGTTGGTTTTCCCTCGTGTTTTCCACCCTCTCCAGTAATTTTGAGAGTATTCGCATCGGCAATCCGAATCGAGATTGTGACGGATTCTGAGCCACTATTCAGACAGACGAATCTGGAGAATGGGCAACTCTCCCTCTTGTGTCCTACTTCCTTCCTAAGACGATCTGAGAGTCTCTTCTGACTGAAAGAGGGAGTCATGACATTAGCCATGACCCAGTTCTGCTGCATTGACTGAATGACATCGTCCGGACCATGGCCCATTCCAAGCATCCCATATCCTCCGTTATCATGCAGAACTGCGCCATGGGAGGTTACTATCCATGGACCACGAGCAGCGATTGCCACGTATGGATTTACGGTGGCTGCAGAGTAGAAGTTGACATAATCTGCTTGAAGATGGGCCACTAAATCACTCTCTTTCATGGAGAATAATTCACCTCCCATGTCATTGAGAAGGCTCTGGAAATTTTCTGCGGCCTCCTCTATGGATCTGCTAAGAGATGGATCGGTCTCCAGGAAACCTGAGATTACTGAGTCTTTGAGGCCGTTAGTCTGAGCTTTACCGGTTCTTGAGCGAATATCAGCCAGAGCAGCGAGGTAGTCGGCCATCATGCAATGGAGCGAGGGACCGCACATCAACATTCTCCGGGAATGGCCAGTAGAATCTCAGAGAAAATATTCGAAATAGGGAAAACTCGGTTTTCTGATAATCACTAATAAAATTAAACTAAAATCAATTTTTCAATTGGAAAATTCATTAATACAAAAAATTTTCAATTGAATTATCAGTCTTGATTAACGAATATTATAAGTGCCACTCCAGTGTCTGGAGCTCAGGAGAAGCACGGGGGATGCACTCCTCCCTGAGGGAGAAAAATGGTAGAGGACTACGAAATACAAGAAATGATACACAGAGATGTTTACGTGGGAGAAAAACACGTAGGAGTCGTGGTTGGTGAGAGATTCCACCCCAGAGATGAATTCGTGAAGTCACTGAGGATTAAGGTGGAAGATGAAGTGGCTAGTGAGTTCATGAGGAAGCCAGCGGATCTGGCTCCCTTGGCTAAAGAGCTGGTTCACAGCATTAGACCGGATGGTGGAATCAAGCTTTCAAAATCTATGAGAGAATTGCAACGAAGGTGGAGGAACACTGTACGGATCCAAGAAGATCTCTATGCTCCGGATGAGTTGCTCGACAGAGCAGTGCTGGATAATGATGGAATGGACATTGGCAATGTTGTGGAGCTCATCAAAATCAAGCGTACTTACAAGGGACTTCTGGTTAAACCCCATTTCATGGTCAGAGCCAGGCATGGTCTACCTGAGACAATAGCTGTCCCCTGTGGGCAACTGGCAAAGACAACTTCCAGACTCGATGAAGTCATCCTGAAGTGCACCTTCTCCAGATTAGTTACCCTTCCTAGTTTCTTGAAATTGAATGACGAAAGTTTCGAAGAAGAGTGAGTGGATCCTTGAGTAGGCTTCAAATCACAATCCCATGTGCCGATGATGCTCAAGGGCGCGTAGCTTAGTTTGGCTGGAGCACCCGGCTGATAACCGGGAGGTCACAGGTTCAAATCCTGTCGTGCCCACCAATATTCATGATTCTCTGAGTTTTTAATCGATAAGAAGCATCATGAAGGGGTCGCCTTTCCCTGTCTTCAAATGCCTGTTCTGAGCGGGGCCTCAGGCGCTGAGATAGCAGAGAAACTGGCCCCCATCCTTGACATGGATCACGTTCCATTGGAAAGTAGAAGATTCCCCGATGGAGAGGGCTACGTCAGAATTCCTCCAGAATCAATAGAATCTGTCAGATCGGAGGCAGTAGTTCTGGTATCCAATACCTTCCCAGATTCAGGGATTATGCAGACCCTGCTACTCCTTGGAGCAATAAGAGACGTCAGGAGGGGTGATCTTTCTAGTTTGAAGGGGAATTGGGAGGGGGATACCGAAGATGTTGGCCCGGGTGTTTTCTTAGCGATACCGTACTATGGTTATGCTCGGCAGGACAAGAGGTTCTCGCCGGGGGAGTCTGTTTCGGCAAAATTAGTCGCAGAGGTTTTATCGAGATATTGTGATGGCATAGCAATACTGGACCTGCATGCTCCTGAAGTACTAGAGGGAATGGATGTGCCAATTGAGTACGTAAGCTCGATGCCGGAGATAGCTGAGAGGCTACAGAACGGAGTCTCGCCTGACTTCATACTTAGTCCTGACAAGGGCGCAATTTCCAGAGCTACCGAGGTTGCGGGTCTGATTGGATGCGACTTTTCTTATCTAGAAAAGACTAGAATTGATGCACAAACAATAGAGCACACTCCAAAGGACCTGAACGTCTCTGGTAAGGTAGTAGCAATTGTTGATGACATGATTAGCACAGGTGGTACGATCTGCAGGGCTAGTGATGCACTAAGAAGGCAGGGGGCGAAAGAGGTCCACGCAGCATGTACGCATGGCCTATTTACTGGTGGAGCGTTGTCCCGACTGGCAAATCATGTGGATGGAGTATATACCACTGACTCCTTGCCAAATCCAAGGGCTAATGTGTCCGCAGCACCCGCATTAGCTAGAGGGTTGGGTAAGCTCATCGGTCGAGGCGCACATAGCGACTGACTGGAGGGAATACGCTGCGTTTATATCGGTCATGCCGTGCGGCGGCTTACTAACACGAGGAGTTGTTCCAATGAGTGTCCATATTGTTTTCGAAACACCCCAAGACGTACAAGAGCAAGTTTACGAGATGGTCAAGAGCCTAGGCAAGGATGGCAAAGGCAGACTAAAGAAAGGGGCCAATGAGGTCACCAAGTCAGCAGAGAGAGGTACTGCTCAGATGGTCGTTATGGCTGAGAACGTAAATCCAGGTGAGCTTCTGGCACATATACCGATGATTTGCAAGGAGAAGGAAATCCCATTCATCTACGTTGAGGATCAGGCTTACCTTGCTGAAGCTGCTGGAATGAGTACTGGGACTAGGACTGCTGCCATTGCGGTAATGCAGGTCGAGAAAGAGGGGATGGATCGATTCAATGAGGTCAAGTCGCACTTCGAGACCCTTTCGTCATGATTTGGAGGTTTGAGATATGGCAACCGAAGCATGGCCTGCTGAGGTCGTCGAGATAGTCGGCAGAACTGGCCTTACTGGTGAGGCAATGCAGGTCAAGGTCAGAGTTCTAGACTCGGACAACCCGCGAGACGTTGGGCGCATCATCACAAGGAACGTACTAGGGCCGGTAAGGGGACCAGATCCAGTTTCTGGAGAGGGTGGAGACATCCTAATGCTCAGAGACACGGGTAGAGAGGCCAGAAAGATAGGCTCTAGGTGATTATGATGCCAGAGCAGAGGATTTGCAGTTTCACAAATGAGGAGATTGAGCCTGGGACGGGCATGATGTTCGTCAAGAGGGACGGTTCTGTATACTGGTTCAAGGACAGCAAGTCCCGCAAGAACATGCTCAAGCTGAAGAGGAACGCCAGGCGGCTGAAGTGGACTCGCCGCTATGAGAAGGGCGGAATCAAGTGAGTGACTACTGGGCTGTAATCCTGTAATCGACTCTTGCTACATCGTTTTCGTCATTCGTTCCGAATGGTCCCTGTGGACCGGGTGGTTGTGCTTCTCCGCAATCAGTGTTGTCTATTACCGTGATATATGTGCCCGCGTCTACAGTGGCTTCGAGGTTTGCTGCAGCAGTGTTGGGGTCACTAAGTTCGGCCAGATAGACAAAACTGTCACATTCCTTGTACTTCTCGTAATTTACCTCAGTCATCGTGTAGAGATCTATGTTAGGTCCCTCGATCTTCTCGAGATCCAGCCTAATCGTCACTACTGATTCTACATCCCAAGATAGCTTGATGTGTTCGTCTTCGTTAACGAACGTATTGTCATCGAAAAGTTCTCTCTCAGGGTTCACGGTGTCGCTAACGCTATCCACACAGCCAGGAAGCAAAAGGCAAATCGACAACAGGAATGAGATTGGCATGTTCATGTACTTGCGTCATAGCACTAGGCTCATCAAGGATTTGCTCCGGTGACTTCGTTGAAATAGGGGGGGTGTTTCGGCCGGGACATGGGAGACATGCAGACGACCTTCGTGATGATCAAGCCTGACGGTGTACAGAGGGGCCTAGTAGCTGATATAATCGGCAGGTTCGAGGCAAAGGGGCTACGACTTGTCGGGCTCAGGCAGTTGACTCCACCCATGAAACTCGCAGAGACCCACTACGAGGTTCACAAGGAGCGCCCATTCTACGAAGGCCTCATCGAGTTCATCACATCCGGACCAGTCGTCGCAATGGCATGGACTGGGGTGCAAGCAATCAGCGTCGCTCGCAACCTAATCGGACCGACCGATGGCCGCACAGCCGCCCCGGGCACTATCAGGGGGGACTTAGCAATGGACATCGGGCACAACGTGATCCACGGCTCTGATGGCGAGGACACGGCCTCCTTTGAGCTAGGGTTGTGGTTCCCTGAGGGACTGGTCGAATGGACCCGCGACGCGGAGACACACATCTACGAGTGAGCAATCAATTAAGCAGGGGAAGGAGCATGAGGTGGGTGGAATGTCAGGACGCAGGCAACCCATCGTCGCTGTCCTAGGTCATGTCGATCATGGAAAGACCTCGCTCTTGGATCACGTAAGATCCCTAGGTGAACAGAGCCGTTCCTCGGTGATGGATAGAGAAGCAGGTGGCATCACCCAGCATATCGGGGCAACTGAGGTTCCATCGGAAATCCTGAATGATTTGTGCGCCTCACTATTGGGGGGCAAAACATTCGACTCACCCGGTCTCCTTTTCATAGATACCCCGGGACATCACTCGTTCTCCTCTCTACGTTCTCGAGGAGGCTCTCTGGCTGATATTGCAATCCTAATTGTGGATGTAATGGAGGGTTGCAGACCTCAAACAAGGGAATCGTTGAGGATCCTGAAGCAATCGAAGACTCCATTCGTCGTTGCTGCAAACAAAGTAGACAGGATTCATGGATGGCAGTGTCAAGAAGGGAGATCAATGGCCATCTCTATTCGAGACCAGTCAAAGGAGTCACTTGGCCTATTCGATCAGCGCTACTGGGAGCTTGTAGGCCAGTTTGCCGAAGAAGGCTTCAATCTCGAGAGGTATGAACGAATAAAGGACTTCACCAAGGAGATTGCAATGGTTCCAGTATCTGCAAGAGAAGGAGAAGGAATCCAAGATCTACTAGCAGTTGTAATAGGTCTTGCAGAGCGATATCTATCGGACCAATTGACAGATGTTGACGGTTCTGGAGAAGCGACTGTTTTGGAGATGAAAGAGGAGAGGGGGCTTGGGAAAACCCTGGACCTGATTCTGCATAGGGGTTCCATTCGAAAGGGAGACGAGATTGTACTAGTCAGTGACAGAGGAGGAGTTAGCACCCATGTGAAGGGACTCTTTTCCCCAAGAGGAATGAGTGAAATGAGAGATGCCGGCGACAGGTGGGATAACACCGAAACTGCCTATGCAGCTGCTGGAGTCAAGATTAGTGCACCATCGCTGGAAGGTGTTCTAGTGGGGACTACGCTTCGAGTAGTCTGCTCCGATGAAGAGAAAGAAATAGCAATGGCGGCAGCGAACGAAGAGGCAAACCTCTCGATAGAACTCGACGAAGAAGGTGTCTGCATCAAATCCGATACAGTTGGTGGCCTCGAGGCTCTGGCAAAGGAGCTCAAAGAGATAGGTGTGCCAATCAGAGAGGCTTCGATAGGAAAGGTGAGTCGCAGAGATGTACGTAGCGCTGAAGCGTCTTCGGACCCTCTAAATCGATTGATAATGGCGTTCAGCACGGAAATTATCGAAGAGGCTGAGGAAGAAGTTGAAGTTTCTGAAGCCGGAGTCAAGCACATTGGCTCCGACATAATCTACAGGATTCTGGAAGAACGTGAAGAATGGGTGGAAGTCAGAAAATCAGAACTTGAAGAGGGGAGGAGGGGGTTGGTGGTCTATCCTGGAAGAATTATGCTTCTTCCAGATCATACATTCAGAATCTCAAAACCAGCTGTTGTTGGAGTAAGAGTACTCGCAGGTAGAATACACATCGGCCAAGGTCTTCTAAAAGATGGAGTGAAAGTAGGACGAATTAAGTCCATCAGATCGGGACAAGAGAGCCTCAAGGAGGCAAAGCAGGGTGCTGAGGTAGCGATTTCAGTTGAGGGAGTTACAGTGGGAAGGCAAATAGACGAGGGTGACGTTCTCCTGGTGGACATTCCAGAATCACATGCGAGGAAACTTAGGAAGATGGAGATGACCTCTGTGGAAAAAGAAGTCTACGAAGATCTTCTGGCTCTACACAGGAAAGATGACCACTTCTGGGGAAGATAAGTTAGATCATGAGATGTTCAAAGGCACCTAACACTCAAGTAGTCATGGAATCGGCCTAGGAAGCAAGGGGGTTCAGTGTGACGATTGCTCAGGGTGGTGGATCTAGCGCAAAGGACCTCATTAGGTCAGTCTCTGGGCATGCGAACAACCTCATGAGCGAGGTTGCCAAGGTCATTATCGGGAAACCGGAAAACATACGCAAGGTTGCCATAGGAATCCTAGCGAATGGAAACATTCTGATCGAAGACAACCCCGGTCTAGCTAAGACTCTGATGGCGAATACTTTTGCCCAAGCACTAGGATGCAAGTTCAAGAGAGTCCAATTCACTCCCGACCTCCTTCCCGCTGATATCATAGGGACTTACATGTATGACCAGAAAACAGGGGATTTCAAACCAAGATTCGGGCCTCTTTTCACCAACATCCTCCTAGCTGACGAAATTAACAGAGCCCCCCCCAAGACTCAAGCTGCTCTTCTCGAAGCTATGGAGGAGAAGCAAGTGACGATTGAGGGAATCACGCACAAACTTCCCGCTCCGTTCGTCACAATGGCGACACAGAATCCAATTGAGCAGGAAGGAACCTATCCTCTTCCTGAGGCTCAGATGGATAGATTCCTCATGAAGATGAGTATGGGATATCCTTCGATGGACGAAGAGAAGGCGATATTGCAACGAAGGAAACTGCGTGGGAAGGACGATTACGACGTGGAGCAGGTTGTGGAGCCTCGAAAGGTTGTGGCAATGCAGAGGGCTCTCGAGACTGTTCACATCGATCCAGCCATTCTGGGATATATCGTTCAAGTTGTCCAGAGGACCAGGGCTGATCCAAGAATAGAAGCAGGCGCCTCTCCAAGGGCTAGCCAAGGCCTATTCAAGGCATCAAGAGCATCTGCTGCAATTGATGGAAGAGACTACGTCATTCCTGACGACGTTAAGGGAGTCGCTCTGGATGTGGTTAGTCACAGGATTGTCCTCAAACCGGAGTCCAAGATTAGAGGAGTAACTGGAAGAAGGGTCGTGAACAAGATCCTCGGTGAAGTTAACGTCCCAGTAATACAGTAATCGGGAATCCCAATTAACCGAATGCCATACTCACCAACGTGGCCGTAGTGATAGCGTGTGTGAATCACAAAGGCGGATGTTCGAGAACAACCACTGCAGTCAATCTGGCCGCTTCTCTGGCATTGGGGAGTGAAGATTACGAAATTCGTAGCAGAAAGGTCCTGCTAGTTGATATGGATCCCAAGGGAAACGTAGCAACGACATTCGGTGTTGACAAGAGGAGTGTTGGCCCCACGATGAACGAGTTATTCGCCCGAGGGGTGGGTGATGACTCTCTCAAACTAGAGGATTGCACGCTTGGACCAGATATTCTCTCAAGATCAATGAGGTTTGCATGGAAGAAGAATAATCCCGAGAAGACACGTGGCCCTCCGAAGCATATTGGGATACGAAATCTGTGGATTCTTCCAGCGGATCTGGATCTGTCTGGGATTGAAGTGGATTTATCGACGAGAGTTGGCAGGGAGAATAGACTAAAACTTACTCTCAATGAAGCGATGGATCACTTCGACGTGATCATTATAGACACGCCTGCATCTCTTGGTCTTCTTACGGTGAATTCTCTATGTGCAGCAGATTGTATCCTAATCCCAATACAAGCCGAGTTCTATGCCCTGGAAGGGATGGGGCAACTAATCTCTGCAATCAGAGAGGTGCAGAAATCAGTAAATCCTAATCTTGGACTTTTGGGAATTCTGATGACCATGGTTCAGACTAGAAGCAAATTATGCGAAACCGTTACGGCGCATGCCCGGAAGAACTTCGGTGACAGGGTGTTTGAAACGCAGATTCCCAGATCCGTAGCAATCGCAGAGTCACCGCTGGAAGGTGCACCTATTGTTATTGCACAGAAGCCAACCAAATCAAATCCAGCTAGCCAATCATACTGGGAGTTTGCCAAGGAAGCAGATGAGAGAATAAAGGCGATAACTGACTCATAGGTTCACTAAGTGTTAGACTGTTCCATCACACTATGTCTTGCATAAAGAAGAGCGGTTTCCATCTTAACGCGGATTTCGGATTCTAGTGTCTTGAGCATCTCCTTGATGTCCTTCTTTGAGAGATTTCCTCTCTTTGAAAGCTGCTTCTCGAGATTTGCCATCATCTCTGACTCCCTCTCCTTGACGAAATCTGCTACCCTCTGCTCCATCTCAACCTCACTCTCTAGTGCCAGTTCTTGTCTTCTGAGGCCGAGAGCTGCCTCCATGCTCTCCTTCTCTGTCCTGAACCTCCGATCTAGCTCACCAAGGGCGGCTCTTTCGGATTCTTCCTGCAGTGCCTTGGTCCTGACATTGATGTCGGACTTCATTTCCTTCTCAAGTGACTCTCTCTCGCTCTCAAGCTGCTTCTCCATCTTAGACTCATGCTTTCGCCTCTTCTTCGCAATGCTGTCTCTCATTTTTATTTCCTGTTCTAGTCGGAATGCCTCTCCCTTCCGATGAACCTCGGACTCCATTGCTTCTCTGAGATCCATCTCAACCCTGCGTTCCATTCTCTCCATTCCTTGGTTAGCCTCTATCTCTAGTCTCTCCCCGAGGAATGCTTTTCTCCGTGAGAATTCGACTTCCATTTCCTCTCTGAGTCGGTCTCTAATTCTAGATGTGTGTGCCTCAATCCTTCGATCTCTCTCCAAATCTAGTTGATCTCGGAGTCTGTTCTCTTCTCTTCTGAGCCGGTGTAGCATTTCCTCGCGGAGAAGTCTTTCCTCCCTCTCTAATGCCTCCTTCTCCAGTCTCTCAAGTTCATCTTCAAGCTCGTCCCTGAGGTCAGCCTCTATCTGCTGAAGTTGCTCTTCAAAGAGTATCTCGTTGGCCTTCCTCATTGCACCTTGCATCCCTGATACTCTCTCAGTCATTTCAGAAATACGCATTCTGCGCTCTCTCCTGATTCCAGAACGTAGGGTTGACTCTTCGTCGAGTCTTTCTCGGGCCCTTGCTGCAGCTCCCATTGCCGTGGAAGATAGCGCATGTTCGGCCCTCAAAGCATCTAGTTCGTCCAATCCCTCTGACTCATTCGAGTCTGCCGACCTACTCTCACTCACGTGCCCATCCCCAATTGGACGCCCTTTTCGGGGTATTTGAGACAAGAGGGTTGAAACTTGTGACAAAAGCCTGTTTCTCACGCCTAATGTATTCTCGGGACTAGAATGTGACGAAGAACGCATTCTGGCACCCAGGGCACGACAGTTCTCTCTTCCCGGGTCTAGGCCTAATCCTCAGATTTGCCTCGCATGATGGACATTGAACTTCCACCTTGACTATCTTTCTAGTTAGTGTGAAGATTCCCGAGCAGGCTCCGCAGGACAAGTCTACTGGCCTCTTTTCCGTACCGGCTTCAACTGCTGTCATACAATGTGGACACTGTACATTCTCCTCCTTGAGAGCAGTCACAGTTGGTTGATGGGACACCCGGCACAAAGCTCCGCAGAGTGTGCATTCGATTTCTCCCAGGCCCTGAGGGAGCATCCCTTCGCACTGTGCGCAGTTGACCAAAGGGGGCGCGACCTTGGACTCGACATCGGGAGGTGCCATGTTACCGGGAAATACGATCACTTAATCAAGCGGTCGCTGATTTGTCCTCAGAGTTATTGTTCGTGAGAATAGCCCAGATATCCTTGACATCTTGAACGAGGTCGCGCCCTAAATCAACAATAGTTGAAAGCCTCTGGGTACCTGTTCCTGAAACCCACATGCCGTTCAGGATGATAACCAGGACACTGGCCTCATGGAGTGCTATTCCTGCAGCAAGATTGATTTTGAAACCCATCAATACTGTAAATACCAATAATGTGGTAACCAATACTGAGATTGCAATATTTGCGTATACAACCCTCCTAGTTTGTTTGGCAAGGCCTATCATTCGAGAAAGTGCACGTGGGTCTTCTCCTGGAATTAGTACATCTGCGGCATCCAGATTCACCTGATCCCCGCTACCCACAGCGACGCCGATGTCAGCAGCAGCTAGAGCCCCAGCATCGTTGAACCCGTCTCCGGCCATCATTGTCCGCCCCTCGGATGATTTCTTAGTGACGTATGCTGCCTTCTCCTCTGGGTCAACTCCTCCCTTACACATCTTTGGATCGATGCCAATCGACCTAGCAAAGGCCTCGACACTGGATTGCTCATCTCCGCTCAGAATCTCTACCTTCACGCCATGAGTGTCAAGTTCACTGATCGCTTCAATAACCCCGTACCTAGCATCATCGTGAGTAAAGCCGATGAGTGCTACTGCGGAATTTGCTACTGACAACAGACTAGCTCCTCTTCCTGCTTCTCTTGATTCGGCTAATGCCTTTTCTATTTGAGCGGGGATGCTGACTCCCTCTGAAGCAAGCCAATCAGCCCTTCCTAGAATAGTCGTTTTGCCATCTAACTGACCAGATACCCCGGCTTCGCCGTCTTTTATCCCACTGACTCTGATAGGTTCCAGGGAACGCCTGGATGCCTCTTCTAGAATCGTTCTTGCATAAGGGTGGTTTGATCGGGACTCCAGGCCGGCGGCAATTCTCAGTACCTTCTCCTCATCTTCTCCGTCTACAACAAATAGATTGGAGATTGTTGGATTTCCGGTTGTTAGGGTCCCCGTCTTATCCAAGAGTGCCAACTGAACATCTGCTGCAGATTCCAAGACGTCCCCGCCCCTGGCAATTAATCCGAAAGAGGAGGCTGTCGTAAGGGCTGCTGCATGGGGCACCGGGGATGCTAGTAGAAGGGAGCAGGGGCAAGATACGACCCACAGCAAGAGTGTGGTGAGTATGGCCTGTTCAGTCGATCCGGGATAGCTCAGGAATCCGACTACTGGAGATGCGAAGACAACTAGTGGAGTCCAGAAGAGGGTAAATCTCTCTATTGTGCTCTGAGTCCTAGTAGGCTGGTCCTTGTAGTGCCTAACAAGATCAATGAGGCTGGAAAGACGAGTTCCCTGGCCAACGGCCTCCGATTCGATTACGAGGGGGCCTCTTGCTAAGAGCAGCCCTGCCTCAACCCTGTCTCCCTTCTTCACAGGGATTGGGATCGGTTCCCCGGTTAGCGGGGCCCTGTCAATCGCCCCCTCACCTTCGACTATCAGTCCATCAACTGGGATCGTCTCTCCTGATCTCACCTCTACTAGTTCTCCCACTTCCAAAGCCTCCACAGGAACTAGATCATCATCTGCACAATGGATAATTGGAGAATCTTGAGTAGAGGGTTGGATTACCATCAGGGTCCTCTCACTACTTTTCTTCTTTGGGACATCATTGGAGACTATTCGTGCCCTTCTGGGAAGTCTATCCAGACCTCCCTGCATAGACTCCCTGGCCTTGATAAGTGCTCTGTTTTCAAGATGGGAAGCAAATGCAACCAGTGCCACGACCAGAAGCGCCTCAACCAACTCTCCCAGTGCCAGTGCACCGAAGATAGCCAGTGAAATCAATACCTGAAAACCTACGACTCGGTTCTTGAGACTGGCTATTGCCTCTAAGAAGAGGTGTTGTCCTGCGAAAATAATTCCACCAAGAGCGAGAATCCAGGGGATTACTTCTGGGAAAAAATCTGATTTCTCCGAAAACGAGACCAAGAAAATCAAGGGTATAGATAATATCGAAGATAATAGTTGGAGTTGATCCTTCCTGAAACCAGACTCTTGAGTTAGCTCAAGCCTATGGCCTTGACCAAGAATCTCTGATAATTTCTGCTCTGAGGCTTGATTGAGTTCGGAATCGATGATGCTGACTCTCTGAATATCGATTCTGTTCATATCCATCCTAGTATCCAGTATCCCGGGGACATCTAGAATCCATTGTCTGAGTCCGTTTTCGTCAACTCCTAGTTCTGAGCAGCGAGCCTCTGTTGAACTACCAACAGCTCTGAACCATTCCACGTCAGGTTCGTGTCCTAGACTGGAAAGAACCGAGGAAGCCCGTGAAATCGATCCACTCGATATGTCCTGAGAAATCTCTACTGTTCCATCGGAAACAGAAATTCTGCATGACTCTACCCCAGGAAGTCGTTTTACTGCTCTAGTTGCCTTCATTGCACAGTCTGGGCAGTCCATGCCCCTGATCCCCCAATCAAAATTATGAGTCCCATCGAAGGAAATCGTAAATCCATTTTCCTCAGTCTGGTTTGGACTTTCTATTACATCTTTGGAAGTTTTTCTAAGAGTAGATCGTCTTGGAACTGAGATCTTGGGAAATGAAATCCTGCTACTTGTTTTCTCAATCGAGGATCCTTCGTTTTCCTCTTCATCGAGGATCAGGAAATCTTCCGAGTCCTCTGACACGATTGTTCCAGAATTCGATATCGCTTGAACATGATGTTGTTCTGTCGGTGGAATCATGAACGTTTGACAAGTCCAACTGGCATGGTCGAGGTACCCAATCCTGGGGATTGGGACATGATTGTTTTCGATGTTGATGGAACTCTGCTTGATAGAGATGGGTTTCATGACGAACTGGTAAGTCTAGCAAGAAGAGTTGACAAGGAGGTGATGCCGGTTTCACTGGCTTCCGGGAGGACTCTACCAAACGTTACCCCCATAATGCAAGCAATCGGTGCTTCCGGTTTCATTGTCGCAGAGAATGGGGGGATGGTCTGGGATAGCGTAGATGGGTACGAAATTCAGTCACTTTCCGATGGATCCAGGGCGAAGGATGCAGCGGAGTGGTTGGCAACTAAGATCGAAGGTTTGGATCCTCGAGGAATAGAGTCGAACAGGTGGAGGGAGACTGAATGGTGCCTGAGTGAGACTGACTCATTTGATTTGATGAAGGAACTCATTGCAGAGAGTGAGTGGTCTGATCTCGAAGTGGTCTCAACAGGATATGCAGTTCATATCGCCTGTCCGGGATTGGACAAATCTCTCGGTCTGAGAATGGCTTTGCAGCAGAGGGGGATTGACCCAACTAGGGTGATTGCATGTGGAGATGCCCCCAATGACCTTCCGATGTTCGACCTAGTGGGGTTCTCGGTTGCAGTGAGCGATCGCTTCCCGGATGTTGTATCCTCTGCCGACTGCATTACTGAAGAAAAGGGAAAAAGTGGTTCTATAGAGCTTCTAAAGGCACTACTAGGATAGTTGCGGTTGGTGCAGGCGGCAGGATTCGAACCTGCGAAGCGCTATGCAGAGGATCTTGAGCCCTCCCCCTTTGACCACTCGGGTACACCTGCACCTTACCGAAAGAAGACTTAGATTTTATTATCGCGGGTGGTTTGTCTTGTTAATTTACCAAGGAATTGTTGATGTATCTCCACCGTGGGATGCTGGATAGGTCGTGTTCATGGCAGTTGATTCTGGTCCTCGTAGACTTTCCAAGAACGAGTTGGAGGCAGTCCATAAGTCGCTAATCGAAGTCACTCGGAAGCAGAAGAGCAGTGACACTCCAGTTGATATTGCTATGGCCGAGGGGGTGGTCTTCTGGGATGCAGTTAGCCAGTTATTGCAAAGCATGGAAACTGAGCTGTCGGAGACCGTCAGAGATGAGGGGATGACAGCTAAGGCCCAATTGCTCTCAAGGAGACTCGGGGTTGCCCGGACTTGCGTCAGAGATCTGACAAGGATTCGGCTTACTTCTTTCACAAGGCACGCGGTGGCATCGAATCTGCTAAACACGGTTAATGGTGGATCAGTTGGATTCCAGAGACTCGATTGGGGCAGGCACGATCCATCTGAGAGAGTTTTCTACAACGGAGTGAAAGATCTTGCTGAGAAGTACAAAGTTTCCACGTCGTGGTCTTCCATGCTCGGTTCTTCTGAGCCGGACTCCGAGACGGCGGTGAACGAGGTTAGCGAGACTCTCATGGATTTCTCTGGCGAAGATGTCGAAGATGTTCCTGCTCCCATTTCTCCACAGAGACAGGAGGCGGGGTGGGAAGAGCCTGACTTCGACGAGGAGGATAGGATCAGAGAGATGGACGAGTTCCCAGAACACGCGGCATCGCCCTCCGAGTCGAGGACCCTCGATGAGCAGACGAATGAGGAAGTATCTGAACTTCTCAGGATACGGATCCTCAAGGATGTCGAGGACCCAATTCTGATGACAGATGGGACCGAAGTGGTTCTCACCGAGGGAGACATTGAGACCTGTCCTTCCATGATTGCTGAGATACTTATCGCGGCTGGCCTCGCCGAGGCTGCTCCGATATAGTAGGGCAATTACTAACTCTCTCCAGCGTCGCACATGGGTGGAGGATTGAACTATGGCCAAGGGAGTAACTGACACGCAGATTAAGAAATTCAGGAAGTCTTTCGATGCTGATGCGTCCGCAAAGGTGGCTCAGAATGCTGTCAGCAACGCTGACTTGTCCACACTAACACTGCGAAGAGACCTGGTGCAGAACATGGATTTCTCATTTAGCACCAAATTGGATGAGTGGAGCGTCACCAACCAGAGGAGGAGTGGTCGGTGTTGGCTATTCGCCACATTGAATCTATTCAGAGTTGGTGCAATGAAGAAGATGAATGTGAAGGACTTCGAGTTTAGCCAGGCACATATCCACTTCTGGGACAAGCTGGAAAGGGCGAATCACTTTCTAGAGGCGATTCTAGAGACATCTGATCGACCGGTAGACGATCGGACCATTCACTTCATACTTAGCGATCCTATAGGGGATGGTGGCCAATGGAACATGGCAATGAATCTGATCAGGAAGCATGGCCTAGTTCCAATGTCAGCATATCCAGAGTCGCACAGTAGCAGTAGCACCAGATCGATGAACACGGTTCTGAAGGACATCCTGAGATCAACTGCTAGTGAGATAAGAGGAATTTTGGACAATGGTGGCTCAAAGAAGGAGGCTAGGGGGCATAAGGAATCAAGGATGAAGGAAATCTGGAAGGTTCTGTGCATCCATCTAGGGACACCACCCGAGAAGTTCGACTGGCAGTGGCGAGACAAGGACAACGAGTTCCACAGAAAAGGAGAAATGACTCCACTGGAATTCGTCGATGAATATGTTGATGTCGATTGGGAGAACTACGTATGCATAGTCAATGACCCGAGGAACGAATACTATCAGACATATACTGTTGATTTCCTACAGAATGTCGCTGGTGGCCCTCCCGTCGTATACCTTAATGTCCCCTCGGATGAGATGAAGGGAGTAACTCAGCGGCTTCTCGAAGATGGTACTCCTGTGTGGATGGGTTGCGATGTTGGCAAGCATATGGCACGAAAGAAAGGTCTCTGGGATGCTGAACTTTACGATCTCAAGGGTTTGTATGGAATAGAGTTCGGTATGGAAAAGGCGGATCGATTGAAATTCGGACAGACGATGATGACTCATGCTATGCTGTTCACAGGAGTGGATGTGGTAGATGGAAAACCGAGAAGGTGGAGGGTGGAGAACTCCTGGGGGTCAGAAGAGAGTGGGGTTAAGGGATTCTACACGATGAACGATAACTGGTTTGACGAGCACATGTTCGAGATTGCAGCACCCAGGGACTATCTGACTGACAAGATGACTGCTGGGCTAGAAGGCGAACCCATCGTTCTTCCAGCATGGGATCCGATGGGCTCCCTGGCTAGGGATGAGGCACTCATCAACTAGCTCAGTTCAGGTTTCGAAGAGATAGTTCGATTGTGACCGAGTCTGGAATAGGTATTCTGAGGACCTTCCTCAAGGACTTCTCGTCCTTTGCGGTATTGGTCACTAGCTCCAGTAGTCGCTTGTGAACTCTCATCTCCCAGTGATCCCATGTCTCCGCTCCCTCTCCGTCAGGGCTCTTCCTGCAAGGAACTACTAGTCTGCGAGTTGGTAGGGGGATGGGGCCTCTGAGATTGACACCTGTCTCATCTGAGATTGCCTTGATCTGCTGGCAGACCAAGTCTACATCCCCATGGTTGTCGCCGGTCAGCTTGATAGTCGTGACAACCGGCATTCACTTCACCAGTGTCTGATTACTTCTTCTCGATCTTCATGCAGACGCCAGCGGCAACGGTCTTGCCCATGTCTCTGATTGCGAAGCGAGAAAGTTCTGGGAAGGTATCAATCTGCTCGATTGCCATTGGCTTGGTAGGTGCGAACCTTACCAGAGCAGCATCTCCGGTCTTCAGGAAGGCTGGGTTTGCCTCCTTTGTCTTCGAGTTCTCGAGCAGTTCCACGAATCGGACTGCGACCTGTGCCGTGTGGGCGTGGAACACTGGTGTGTAGCCAATGCCAATCGCCTTCGGGATGTCCATAAGCTGGACCTGCCCAACGAAAGTCTCGTCGTGTCTTACGAATGAAGGCTCGTTGTTCTGGTATCCAGCAACGTCCCCTCTTCGGATGTCGTTAGCAGCCAGTCCACGAACGTTGAACCCAACGTTGTCGCCTGGCTCTGCCTTGGCGTGACTTGTGTGGTGCATCTCAATATCCTTCACCTCTGCAGCCTTCTGGCTGGGGTTGAATACGACGGTCTTTCCTCTCTCTAGAACACCAGTCTCGACCTTGCCCACTGGGACGGTTCCGATTCCGCTGATCTTGTAGACATCCTGGATGGGTAGCCTAAGAGGCCTGTCCGTTGGCTTAGGAGGCATCTCGACAGCGTCGATAGCCTCGAACAGAGTGGGTCCGTTGTACCAAGGTGTGTTATCGCTCTTGTTGAAGACGTTGTCTCCTTGAATGGCGCTGCAAGGAATGAAAGGGATGTCTGTGGGGTTGAAACCTGCCATCTTCAGTAGATTGGATACTTCCTCAACTGCGTTGTTGTACTTGTCCTGGGACCAGTCTACTCCGCTGATATCCATCTTGTTGATGTTAACGATTATTTCCTTGACGCCAAGTACCTTAGCAAGGAATGCGTGCTCCTTGGTCTGTGCGTTTACACCGTCGTTGGCGGCGACATTCAGGACGGCGGCGTCTGCTTGGCTGGTTCCGGTGATCATGTTCTTGACGAAGTCGCGGTGACCGGGAGCGTCGATTACGGTGAAGTAGTACTTGGGAGTGAAGAATTCCTTGTGAGCGACGTCGATGGTGATTCCTCGCTCCCTCTCCTCCTTCAGTCCGTCCATCACGTAGGCGAAACCGAAACCGGCCTTGCCCCTCTCTGATGCTTCCTGTTCGAACTTCTCAATCACGTGTGCTTCTATGTGGCCGCTATCTAGTAGCAGTCTTCCTACAGTTGTCGACTTTCCGTGGTCAACGTGACCTACGAAAACGATATTCAGATGCGGCTTGCTCTTGTCTTCCCATTGTGAACCCATTGTTTACACCTCTAAGGTAGGCCCGCCGACCGGAGAGGCGTATATGAACCGTTCCCCGCTGTTTTCGGTACGCTAGTCCCAGATTGCTGTAATCAGCCTTTCCGGAAGTCTGGGGGCTATCGGTACTGCAGCTCTATCACTAACTGATTGACCTCTGTGTTGTGAGTCTCTGCGTTTTGTAAATCGAGAGTCCAGTCACCGGGCAGGAATCCCCTGACAGTTGATCCGCCTATCACCATCCAAACACAATACTCATCCCCTCCACAATCGCCAGCGTCCCTGTTGCCGTCGTCTATCCCTGTGGTGTTAGCTACATGTTCTTCGGTGCTGTTGTAGATGAACAAATCCAGTCTATTGTCGATATCTGGTCTGGGTGGTTCTTCGTCCACTTTTGGATAGGAGAGTTTTGCTCGCACGTATCTGATTCTATCCTTTGATTCTTGATCGTACATCACAGGGTATTCCCATGTCATGGTTACTGGCTGACCTTGGCCCTGACTACTTGGGGGCGCTCTGTCTATTTCGAAGTCGTTCCATACGCCCCTGTAATTGACATAAATCATCAAGTCAGTGCTGTCCTCGAGACCATTATTATCGACCACTGTAAGTCTCACCTCCCATGCACCTGCGGGTCGGGATTCCCACGCGTAGGTCTCCCCTGTCGCATCCACATCGTTGTCGGTGACTCCATCGTCATCAGAGTCAGTGTAAGTATCGAGATCCCACTTCCACTCCATTAGATACTCCTCGGAGTAGCAACTGGAGTCTTCTGGATCGCATCCTGCCCATGATTCCGAACCATCGAGAGTTATCGAGACTGAGACCTCGATTTCGCGTTCATTGATGTCTTTATCATCCTCGCAAACCCATACTATCACCATGTCCCCATTGGCTGAGGACTCCTCGCCCTCGCAGTCATCGTCCTTGCTGGATGTAATCTTGGCCTTTGGTTCCCTGGCAGAAGAGTCGATAACTGTGATTGTCTGGCTCGCTGTTGCCTCATGGGTTCCATCTCCTACTGCCAACTCTGCGACGTAGTTCCCAGATTGGGCGTATGTGTGACTTGTCGTCAACCCAGAACCAGTGTTTCCATCACCGAAGTCCCACTCGAAGGTGAGAGAGTCCCCATCGGGATCTGATGATCCTGCTGCGCTGAATGTGATTGGAGAGTCAGCCTTAACGGTACCACTGGGGTCCACTGACATGGCCGCTGTTGGGGGGCTGTTGCTTCCAAGAAGGCCCGTGCAACCTGACAGCATGGGTGCTAGAAAAACTATCACCATCAAGCGCGCTAGGTCTCGGGTCCTTGCCATTCTGGTATCTGGGCCATAGTGAAGTGAAATCAATCCTACGGCTCTCTGCATGCGTGAGAAATCTAAAACCACTTGTCGAGAGAATCCTGCCTAGTTCCCTTCAGTAGGTTCTTTTCGTCCCATCCAAATGCATCTGTGACTCGTCCTAGAGACTTTGCGAGCCGCCCGGCATAGTATTCCCTATCGTAATCAGGTGGATCCCCCCCTATCTCGTCAACCAGCCATGCTCTGACGCCCAGCTTCTTATCACCCTCGTCTGGCTTGGTAACGATGTATCCGACCTTCATCCCGGGGGTGAACTGTAAGCCTGCTACTATCCTCTGCTTCGCTGCTCGAACATAGGGGAGTCCATCCGGGTTTGCATACACGCTGTCGAAGTCCCATTCGTTCTTCTTGGAGTCCCATCTCCCCTTGCATGATCTGCTGATCACCAGTTGTGCAGGTTCCACATCCCCCTCTCGGACCCTGTCTATCACTGACTTGGTCATATCTACCGCACCTATGGTGTTGCCATCAAGAATCATCTCGAACATCTGAGTCATAGTGTCTGAGAGGATCTGGAAGGAATCTGTCCTCCTTACCTCGTACCCTCTGATGAGCATCTCTTCCCTGGGCCAGACGACCCTGCCCACGTAGCGCTTCTTGGCTCCATGGCTGAAGAATGATGAGAGGGCGGTCTCAAATTCGAGTTCGGCCCCTTCCTTGGTGAATCTCTCTGCTAGA
>CBFIAW010000010.1:0-25372 GCA_965660655.1 Candidatus Thalassarchaeaceae archaeon
TGGGAGCCCACAGTATGTTACGTTGGAGACGTGAAGCAGAGCATCTATGCCTTAAGACAGGCAGAGGTAACCGGTTTCCTGGACTTCGCCAAGTCACTAAGGTCAATCAACGTCCACGAGCTCTCCAGTGTCCCCGAACTTACCAGAAAACCAACTCTCAGGAAAGAGTCCCACAGCAGGGACCCTAGAAACGACCACATGTCGAGCATCGCAACCGCCTCAGAGTACATGGAAAGGGGCGGCAGAGACCTGGCCCCTTGGATTCCATTCGACTCAACTGACTGGGACCTACCAGCACCGTCAGGAGAAGAGGTTCGTGCACGCAGAGAGGGGATGGTGTCGCTGCAGGTCAACTACCGCTCCGACGGGGGTCTCCTAGAGGTGATGAACGAGTGGTGGACGGATGTTTTCTCAGATAGACACAGGCTAATCTCCAAGGGTGACTTCTATGCTTCGGCGCAGACTCTTCACTCGTTCCCAGAAAAGAGGAAAAGGCCCGGATCAATTGAGTGGATCTGCCCACCCGACTCCGATGGATCCACCGACCCGCCCACTGATTTAGAGGCCCACCTTGATCCGTTCGGACCGGGCTCACAGGATCGATTGGAGAGACAGGCCATGCTCATAGCACTCAGAGTGAGAAGCCTCATCGAAGGAACCCCAGTAAACGTCAAATCTGCAGACGACTCATGGAAAAAGACTCAAACAGCAGACCCAGTCAGTCCAGGGGACATCACAATCCTGTTACCAAACAGAGTGAATCTCAGGGATGTCATAATCAGACACCTGCATGACCTTGGAGTACCGGCACAGGTGGATCGCGAAGGCGGACTATTGGACCGGCCAGCGGTCACGACCATGGAGGGGCTAGTCCAACTTGTCGCTAGACCGATGTCCCGTCATAATGCGGCATGGGTAGCAAGGTCTCCCCTTTTCGGAATGAACGATTCTCAACTCAATGACTTCCTATCCACCTCAAAGAAGGGGGACAATCTGCTCCGCGCCCTCCTATCTCACTGTTCCAATGAAAGACAGAGATCCTTGGTTCACCGATGGTGCGAACTTGCCTCTTCTTCTAGCCTCGTAGAGCTACTGGAGGACACCATCGACCGTTCCGATCTACTTGTGGCGTACCCGGATCGGGTCTCTAGGCAGGATGTGGAACAGTTCGTCGAGCTAATCAGGACATTGTCCAAAGAGGTCGGGGGGGATCCGATAGTTCTCTCCGACAGACTCAGGGATCTGAGAGAGCGGAGCTCTCAGGCACTCGAGGCCTCCACCACCCCCCCAAGCGACGCAGTCAGGGTAATGACGATCCACAGCTCGAAGGGCCTCGAGGCAAAGGTCGTCATCCTCGCCGATCTCTTTTCTGCTAGGCAGACCAACATGAGGAACGAACAGAACAGCAGGTTGATCGTCAGCCCAGAGATGTTCGCAGGCCATCCAAACCCCTGGCCAGCAGAAGGAAAGACACCTAGGTCAGCCATCTGGGAACACGTCTCACTCCTCCACAGAGCTAGGAAGAATGCCGAGGCAAGGAGGCTACTCTACGTCGCTGCAACCAGGGCTGAAGAGAGGCTAATCATTGCCGGATCACCCAGGGGAACCCAGTGGCTGGCTGATGAAGGCATTATGATTCCGTGGGCCTATGACAAATCCGCACCGCAGCTTGGGCAAATGTGGCTTGAGTCATTGCGCATGGGGTCATGGAGGCGAGGAGAAGAAGACTCCCCCTGGCTCGATCCCTCAGACACTGGCTCCGAACCAACGTTGGTAAACCGAGGAAGCAGAATAATCGACCCAGGGAGGTTGCTGAGAGACGCCTCCCTCGGAGGGAACGAGAAGACAGGGATGACCATCATCCACCACCCAGATTGCTTCCCAGAGGCCGATGAAGATGACCATGGAATAATGACTCCCATCCAGAGGATCGAGACAATAGACAAAGCGTCTAGAAGATCTCAAGTAGAGGAGTCACCATCTTCCCCTACACCACGCAAGGAAGCCTCGACGAGAGTAAGAGTAAAACCCAGCAAACTTCCTTCCTACTTCGAATGCCCTAGGTGCCACTGGCTCGAGGTAAGAGCAGGCATAGAACCGGGCTCAATATTGGCCGATCGAGGAACGCCCAGTACACCGGACTCCGTTCTACCAGTAGACCCTGCAACATTTGGGAATGTTTTTCATAGGATTATTGAGATTGGAATTGGAAACCCCGGACCAGGAGAGAACGGCCCAAGCACGCCTCTCCCGTCTTCTTGGACCACCAAGACAGCAGACAGGATAACCGATGAAGAAATCCACAGAACCGTTTTCTCTGAGCTCCTCCCACCAGATGCGAACACCGAAAAGGTAGCAGAGGCCACATCCAAAATGGCGCAGCGTATTTCGAACGGAAAGATGGGCGAGATGGTACGCGGCAAGGTGTTCGATGGAAGGCGTGTGGAGGGTCTCAGGACCGAGATGCCATTCCATGTGTCAATCCCCGTCTCCTTTGACTCTGTAAAGAGAAGCAAGTGGTCTCCAGACGGGGAAGAGGTCCTCATTACGTTCGATTCGACCACCATAGATATGAGCGGAGTGATCGACCTAGTTCTCTGCGCGAGAAACGAGAACGGCCCCTCGTCAATCAGAGCCATCGACCTAAAGACAACCGAGGCCCACTCCCTTCTCGACCAATCCCAGAGCGGACTATTGGATGCACTAGGAGACGAATCAACTGGGCCTTCCTGTGATGCTGAGAAAAGCCTCCTTCACAAACACAGGCTGCAAATGGCACTGTATCACCATGCCCTGGAAGAATCAGAATCTGACAGGTTCAAGGAAGGATTGCCCCATAGAGAGGTCCTACCCCCAGCAATACTGGTGGGCCTTACTGGCAGGCTAGTCGAATACCCCACAGCACTTCTCGAGGAGGCAAAGGCAGACTTGATGGAGACTCTATCCAGGACTGCTAGGATGTCTCTTGCCTCCGATTTCCCGATTTCTGAGATCGAGAAATACCTCGAATCTCCAAACCAAAGGTGCAAGAATTGCACATTCACCGAGAAAACCCAGTCGAAGAGTCCATGAGTGAATACTCGGGCTAGGGGTCATGGCGATGGACCTAGGATATTTGATGGATAGAAGTGATGAGATATGGGAGAACTCAATTCTGCCTAGCCTGTCTGAATTCATAGGAATAAAGGCACTTTCCCCTCTATTTGAGCCAGATTGGGCCGATTTGGGCGAGTTAGATGCTACCATCAAGCTGTTCTGCGGATGGCTGGATGAACAAGGGATCAATGGAATGTCATATGAGACCCATAGGATCGACGACCTTTCCCCGGTCCTACTAGTCACTATCGAGGGCACTGGACCCGGTGAGGTAGTGCTCTACTCCCATCTCGACAAGCAGCCATCAAAGCCAGAGTTGTGGTCAGAAGGCCTACACCCCCTGAGGGCTGTCAGGCGGGATCCATGGCTCTATGGCCGAGGTTCTGTTGACGATGGTTACGGAGGGTACCTATGTGCTACCTCAATCCGGCTCCTGCAAGAGGCAGGATTGCCACATCCACGTTGTACGATGATCATTGAAACCTGCGAGGAATCAGGGTCATTCGACCTCCCCCCATACCTAGAGGCACTGACAGATCAACTCGGTGATCCTGACATGGTAGTCGTCATGGACAGCGGAGGGCCGGATTATGACCACGTGTGGGTGACAGAGGCCCTAAGAGGCCTGGTTTCGGGCACGCTCTCGGTGAAGGTCTCCCACGAGGGAATCCACTCTGGTAACTCAGGAGGCTCGATCCCCTCTTCATTCAGGATTCAGAGAATCCTCCTAGACCGAGTAGAAGACTCAGCAACCGGTCGGGTGCTGATACCCGAGATGCATGTCGAAATCCCCCAAGGGGTGAGGGACAAGGCCATTGCACTCAGCGAAATAGTGGGGGGTAGCATCTGGGATCAGTTCCCAACCGTCGACTCGCTAAGGCAGGCCTCGGAAACCACAGAGGACATGATCATCGCAATGAATTGGGAACCAACACTTTCGATAATCGGAGCGGACGGGATGCCATCGGTACAGGTCGCAGGGAACGTCCTTCGAACCAATACCGACCTAAAACTAAGCTTCAGGATACCACCAGGAGTCGACTCAGAGGCCGCACTAGCATGTGCCAAGTCAGTCCTCGAGGACGACCCCCCATACGGGGCCGAGGTCACATTCACCCCAGACTCATGTGCAGACGGATTCCACGCCCCTCCACTCGATGGGAGCGTTTCGGATGCAATCCACGATGCCTCAACCGAGTTAACAGGCCTCCCCCCATTGGCAACTTGGACGGGCGGGACGATACCATTCATGGCTATGATGCAGGGAAAGTACCCCAAAGCGATGTTCCTGTGCACCGGCTCCTCAGGCCCTGGAAACAATGCACATGGTCCCGATGAGAAATTACACATCCCCTCCTCTAAGAGGCTGACAGTCGCTCTTTCTGCAACAATCTCAGCTATTTGCTGAAACCCCCGATTAGCCGTTTCTCCGCGACCTAGGTGCCGCCGGGATTATATCGGGGTCACCTGCGCACCATGGAGGATGGTTAATGGATTCGGTGGTAGAAACGACCTAGACGACTCAGCTGGAGCAGACCCCCAACCGACTATCCAAGAACTTGAGCAACAGGCCGCCAAGGACAAGGAGGCACTGGACAAGCTCCTAGTGGCATATCAGGCGCAAGAGGCTGATATCAGTGAGATGAAGGCCCAGGTGGAGACTCTGAACCGAGAGCTCATCGACAAGGAGACGGAGAAGGAGGGCATCAACAACCTCCTCTCAAATCTACGCAGGCAGAAGGACGAGATGGAAGTCGATCTAGCCACGGCGAACACGAAGATACCATACCTGGAGAGCAAACTCGAGAAGACGGAGGAGTTGCTAGATAGGGAGAAGGCAAGGCTCGGGCAGGTACTCACAGTCGCCGAGGAGATAGACGAGTCAAACCAAGCCGCACAATCTGAGCTCTCCGCGAGGGACGATTGGTACGTTCAGCACATGCAACTCTTCGAGGAGCTCAATGAGGCCATCCAGACTCGTCACGACATGATTGACAGGGCCATTGCCACTGCCAAGGACATTCACTCCAAGCAGGAATCCTTCCAGGCCCAGAAGCAGGCAGTCATAGAGGAAATCAAGGAGATGGCATCAGAGGACGAAGACCCAGGTGACTCCGATGAAACTGAGTCTGAGAGCGAGTAACCCCTACTCGCCAACCCTCTTGATGAATCTAGCAGGAACCCCTCCCCAGACTTCACCATCGGGAACCTCGGTCCACTTCGGCAACACTGCTCTTGCTGCCACGACCGCTCCCTTGCCGATCGTGCACCCAGGTTGGACGGTGCTCCCTCCTCCAATCAGTGCCCCATCTCCAATATTGACTGGTGCTAGGACGATTTCTCCACTCTCTACAATATGCCCGTTAATCGTCGCATCCCCCCCTACAACGACCCCATCGCCAATCGTTACCATCGACGCGTCATTTATTTTGATCGAATTTAGTTGAACCCCACTCCCAATCTTTGCCCCCATCATCCTGTAGTACATTGTTGCTAGGAATGAGGGAATCACCAGGCCTAGGAACATCTGGGCAACTCTATGAGAAACCAATGAGAAGGCCCACTGGATGGTGATGAAGGATCTGAGTGGATACCTCCCCTCCTCTTTCCTTATTCTGAAGATACCCCCCATAGTTCCACAAATCAATAGTAGGACAATCCCCCAGATTATGTAACCAAGTCCAAGACTTATGCAGAAACCCGCAGCCTCCACCAACTCGCTCTTGCCGCTGGTGATTTCCTTCACCTCCATGAACAGGAAGTAGGATGGCATTATCGCCAAGCCGAACAAGACCCCGAACAGGATCATCACAATGACCGAGAGGACATTCTGGACTATTTCGAAGGACTTCACACTACTCCTCCCCGGAAACGAGACCCGCATCGATGTCCTCTTGTCTAGCAACTCTGACACCCTCTTCAACGTCGATGAAGATGAATAGTGACCATCCGATTAGGATTACGACAACTATGCTAGCTACTGCCGCCCTGCTCCCCATCGTGGCCGCACTGATTGCATAGACGATGGGGCCGAAAACCGCAGCCGCCTTGCCTATGAACCCGAAGAACCCGAAGAATTCAGTGGACCTCGAGGAAGGAGTGAGCATCGTGAAGAGGCTTCTGGCTTGGGCACCCGCCGTCCCCATGACAACTCCGACCATCATCCCCAGCATTATCCACTGCAGATTGACGCCAAAGTTCAGAGGTCCCCACACCTTGTCCCTCAGCAGGTTTGGCCACCAGTCTGCAATCTCGCCCTCAATAATTGTAGGATGCTCGTCCCCAACTGATCTATTTCCATCCAAATCCCCTCCACTAAATGAGAATGAGAATCTATGATCGCTCACCTCACCCATCTTGCTAACTAACCCACTAGCTTGTTCGGGAGTCAAGTATTCCCTAACAACGTCATCCTTGGTCCACCTATTGCTATCTGTGGATGACACAATCATGAAATCGAAGAATGCGTCTCTGAATGACTGGTCCCCATCACCAGTCTTGCTCACCCACCCTTTGACGCTATCTTCCTTATCGTAAAGTACGGATAATTTGTATTCGTCTCTTTCCTCGTCGAAGTCGTACTGGAAGTCATACCTCCCGTGATCTCCTTCTAGTTCCAGAGGGGCGAATCCAACGGCTAGTATTGCGACCACTGAGTACACTCCTAGGGACCATCCGAGAACTCTCTTCGTTCCGAACCGGTTTGCCAGCTTGCCTCCAACCACCGTCATTGGCACTGCTGTAATATTCACCATCAGCAATAGGACGAACTGCATTGTCGGATTCAGCCTCAGAACAGAGTCTCCGAAAGCCGCAGCCATCCCCCCTATGGTGTTGATTCCATCGAAGAACAGCAGGTATGATGCAAGGTAAATGGCGAGAATCTTGAATTTTCTTATTTCCCCGAAGGTCTTCTTTACTTCCCTAATGCCATCTCTAACAGCTTCCATAGCCGAACCGTATTCCTTCGGGTTTGGAATCTGAGGCTCAGGTGTATTCCTAAACAATTGCATCCCAAAACCCAACCACCACATAGCACTAGTGACGAAAATGAAACTCAAAACCCAGGGGCTCCACGGTTTACTCGCCCCGAAGAAACCAGTGAGTCCTACCACGAGATGGGCAATCAGGATTAGCGACCCACCTGCAAAGCCATAGGCATAACCCCAACTGGAAACGTGATCCATGGAACCCCGATCTGCTAGGCTTGGCATGAATGCATAGTAAATCACATTCCCACCAGCGAATCCGATGTTACCGATTACCAGGCAGAATGCTAGGAATCTGTATCCCGATCCAACTTCTAGGTGCGGGGCCACCCCCATCATTGCGGTGAACAATACTCCGACTATTGTGTACACCCAGAGTATCTTCTTCTTGATAGGCATCCGATCGGCTATTGCGCCAAGAACGGGACTGACTATTGCCACGAACAGGCTAGCTGAACCTAGGATAATTGCGTAGAAGGAATCCCCAGTAATTTTCAGACTCCCTAGTTCTGTCCCACCTCCTGTTGACAGCTCGAACATGCTGGATAGTAGCTGTGGGACCAGTACCGTGAGAACAGTGAGGGCAAATGCCTGGTTCGCCCAATCGTACCAGTACCAACTCCTCAGTGCCTTGTTTTCCTCAGCACCCATTCCTTCTATTGTTCCAAAACCCATTCTACTCCCTCGCAAGTGTGATTAGGTTTAGTGTATCCTACAACACTTAGTGCCTTATTCTTGAATGGGCAACACGTCAATATCAAGAGCAAAGTGCCAAACGCGTGTCATGGGCAAGTCATGTGGCATCATGGGAGATGGGTCCAAGGCCGTGAAGATCCACCATTTGGTCAAGGCCCCCGAGAACACTCCCGAGTCCATCACATTCAGGGAATCTTGGGACGCCAGCAGACCAGTAACGGTGTACAAGACCCCCGAGAACCTCCCAGATGGAACTTCATGCACCGCTGCCACTGTGATCCTAAGATCTAAGGGATGCGCTTGGTGGTGGAAGTCAGGATGTACATTCTGCGGATACTTCAATGATGTCAGAGACGATGTTTCTGCCGAAGACATGTTCTCGCAATGGGAATACGCAAAGAAATCAACCAATCAATTTGAAGGGTGCCAGATGATCAAGGTGTACACCTCGGGCACATTCTTCGAGGATAGGGAGAATCCGCCCGAGTGGCAGGAGGCGGTCCTGAAGGAGACTGCTGATATGGGACTTCACTTGGTGGTAGAGGCTCAAGCCCAGATGTGCACACCAGAGAAGATTGAATGGGTTGCTGCAAGACATCCCGGGTGCACCGTTGCAATTGGCTTAGAGGCTTACGACGACAGTGTTCTGAGGTTCCACGTCAATAAGGGATTCACAACCAAACAGTGGCACCGGGCAGTAGAAATGCTGAGAGAGAATGACTTGCGTGTCAAGACCTACCTCTTGTTCAAACCGCCTTTCATGTCGGAGGGAGATGCACTCAACCATACCACCTCGTGGCTAATTGATGTGGCTCCCTTCTCCGATGAAGTCTCTGTAAACCCCATGAATATACAGAAGAACACGATAGTCGACAGACTGTTCAGGAATAAGGAATACAGAACACCGTGGCTATGGTCATTGGTGGAGATGATCAAACGAGCCCATGAACATCTAAACGACTCCAGTTGTCGAATCATCGTCCATCCGACAGCAGGTGGCAAGATTCGTGGAGCCCACAACTGCGGAAAATGTGACTCCGATGTCGTTGCCGCAATAGAGAGGTACTCTGTTTCCGGAGAAACTCAGGAGTTCAAACACCTGGAATGCTCTTGTGAGTCCCATTGGAGAGCTGAGTTGGAAAACGACCTCAGTCTTCCCATTACCCTGGGATATGGCACATTCCGTCGTGGAAATCCGACAGACCTTGTCCGTGCTCCTTGATGCTATTGACAAACTGTATTCGCCCAATGCTTAAGGGCAAATCTCCGGTGGTAGAGTCGGAATTGTGCAATTCCGGGGTGATTGATTGTCCGATGACGGGTCCACTTTGATTGGGGAGTTCCTGCAAGGTGAGGGAGAACCCTCGTCGTCATGGGTCATGTTGGTGATGGGCTTTGTTTCCACAATGGTGTTCCTGGTACTGTACGGCATTCTGTTCCCAAGTAGCGATCTTCCCGTCATCTCTAGCGTTCTTCCAGTATTCGACGGCGTCTTCGATTCTGGCATTTGGTTCTTCATACTTGGAGCAATGATAGGGGTTTTCGCAATATTGGGGACAATGCTTACTGAGGCAACCAGCGAGTGAGGTGAAAAAATGGGTCTAATTACTTCCATTGCCGTTTTCTGGTTGGCAATGCTAGTCGTTTTCATCCTAGTCAATAGGGGGGTATGGGTTTTCACTGATGTTTCCAAGAGTATGAGCATGTTCATGCTAGAGAAGGCCCTAGGTCCGCCAATAGATTTCGTAGATGGGAAGCGTGGCTCAGCTGCAACTACCTGGATTATGCAGGGAGCCCTCTGGGTCATCCCTGCATCGATAATCACCTTTTGTGGACTATGGCTTTCACATGACCCCGAAGCACTTCACAGCCTTTCATCGTGGGGCCTCAATCCAACTTCATCTTCTTTGATCACATCGGGCATCCTAGTTGCAGTTTACGGCTCGGTCGGAATGCTACTAATCGGGTCTTCCATGCACATCGTCCCTGAACTGGGCGGAACGACGCTCGCAACCGAGAAGAACGCCACTCTGATGTCCTTCGTTTGGACTCTAGCCGTCATAGTCATGTTCATTGCGGCAAACAAGCCAGAGATTGTAGGAATTAGGATTATGCCAATTGCTACCCTTCTAACCAGCCTAGCTCTAATTGCAGTAATAGTCAACATGCTCCTCACGGCTGCTTCTCGAACGAAGAAGATGCCTCTACCAGCATGGATGATGATAATCGGAATGATCTCCGCACCAGTCTCAATCGTAGTTCTAGCAACCACTTGCTCTCTAGGCTCCGGCACAGGACAGTGGCTAGCCACCAGGATGGGGGGGACGTCTTTCTTCCTGATGATGTCGGGTGCGATATTATACGGTGCTTCCAGAGGAAGCGGGAACCCACTCTGGTCCAGGTCTCTTGCAGCAGTGACCATGGTCGGAGCGATATTATCCATCAATCCATCCGGGCTAATAGAAGGTGAGATAGCCTCTGACTTCCTTGGAATAAGTGCGGCCACATTCGAACCTTCGAGAAACGACATTGTCGCTGGCTCATTCCTGCTGGCCCTTTCACTGATCCCGATCATTGCGCTTTCTGCAAATGTCCTGGCAACGATGAGGGGAGATGACGTGTTTATTGAGAATCCAGACTCTCCGGGGATGCCCGAGATAAATCTGGCAGCTTTCATGGCAGTTCCCATCGCCATCGGCGGACTTTTCGTACTCACGGATCATCTGACGGGAACCAATGAGCTCACAGGAATTCACTCATCCCTAGTTCTGATGGGCGTGTGGGTTGTGTTCGTCCCTGCATCCCTTGGGTCAGCATTGTCCATCTTCCCCGAGGTCTCCGGAAGAAACGTCCTTTCTGTGAATCGATCTAGGTGGGCCTTCTGGTTGATGGCAGGCGGGGCATTCTCTGGTCTGGCATTCACAATGATGGCTGACTTCTCAGACATGGCTCTCCTCGAAGCCGCAGTCGAAGAAGAGAACCTAATGTCAAACCGAATACGAGTTTTGGGCTCAGTGCTCTTCTACGGAACCGTAATCGGATCGATCTATCATGCACTCAACATGATTAGTGGCTCATTTAGAGGGACCCTTGCTAGTGAAGGGCCAAACCCATCTTCAACTTCAATATCCAGTCCCTACAAACTAACCAAGGAGACCACTGTGAGGAAGATTCTAGCTCAGAGGGAAGGAAAGCTCGACACAGTAGTAGTTCCCGAATCTAGTACCGATCTCCCAGGTAGCGCTACTGAGATATGATCTGACCACATAGTCAATGGGTCGATAGGTTCTGCCACCATCGGGATAGCATGAGAATCGGTCTTGTCGGGAAGCCGAATGTGGGAAAGTCAACGGCATTCTCTGCACTAACCCAAATTCCGGTTGACATTGCAAACTACCCCTTCACAACCATTGACCCCAACGTTGGAGTGACTTGGATCCCCCTACCAGAGAGTTGTGCTTGCTCGAGCCTAAGGGAACGGAGAGAGTCATCGGGCAGGCTTCAGACTACCGAAGCCGCAGATCCAAGGGTAGGCAGCATCTGCGTTCCCAATTCTGGCTCATGCTCCGGATTCAAGCGAATGGTCCCCGTAACTCTCGTTGACGTAGCCGGCTTGGTTCCCGGTGCCCACGAGGGCAGAGGTAGGGGGAACCAGTTTCTTTCTGACCTTTCAAGATGCGATGCCCTAATTCAGGTAGTCGATGTATCCGGTTCCACTGACTTGGAGGGAAACCCAGTTGGCTCAGGAGGTTCAGAACCAATAGATGAACACCGCTTCCTACTCGGAGAATTAGACTCGTGGATAATGGGAATAATGGAAAAAGGATGGGATCGAGTTTCTAGAAAGGCCCAGGCCGAAGGGGTCCGAGCAATTCGCGAGCACTTCCTCGAGAGATTAACGGGGATCGGTGCGACAGAGTATCACGTTGCTGCAGGCTTCTCATCAGTCGAGAGAGAACACCAATCTTCGACAGATCCTGCTTTGTGGGGCCAAGAAGAGCTCAGAACTTTGGCTACCGCTGTCAGGAAGTCGTTGTTCCCAATCTCAGTAGCAGCCAACAAGGCGGACAACAGGTGCTATCATGGATCCGAGTTATCATCCGAAGTCGAATCTAACGGAGGCACAGTGGTCTTCACTAGTGCCGAGGCCGAGCTCGCCCTTCGCCGAGCATCCTCCTCTGGGATGATTTCCTACCAGATAGGGGACTCAGACTTTGAACTCACAGATGACGGGAAAGAGAACCTGACTGAGAAGCAGAGGTCAGCATTAGAGTCCATTTCCAGCACCCTATCTTCTTGGGAGGGCGGGGGTCTTGTCGGCCTTCTGTCGGAAGTCGTGTTCGGACAATTATCCCGAATCGTCGCATACCCAGTTCAGGACGAGACCCATTGGGTTGATGGGGATGGAAAAGCACTCCCAGATGCGATTCTGATACAAAGAGGAACTACTGCGAAGGGACTAGCGTTTCAGGTTCATTCTGACCTCGGGGAAGGATTCGTTAGAGCCATTGATGCTAGGTCGGGAATGGTGATAGGAGCAGACCATGAACTAGCCGACGGAGACGTAGTAAGCATCCAGGCGAAGACTTAGCCACTGGCAGCCTCAATCCTCAACTCATAGAAAACAGCGGTCCAAGTGATCTCAAAGTCCTCGTCGCTATCAATCAACCCTCCTGCGATTGGAGCGGCTTCTATCGTAGCGGTAATCGTGGCAATCCAGGCTCCCCTTCCATTCTCCCCGTCGTTCCACATCTCCCTAATCTCATTCTCATCCATCTCCTCTTCGGTGAATTCATCTCCCGTGTAACCCGCAGTAACATCCCATCGGATGGTAAATCCACCATTTCCGCCTCCAGAGCAATCTCCATCTGCGCTCTGATCGTCAATTCCTTCGACATCACTGAGATCACTCACTCCATCTACACTGTCAGTGAAACCAGGACCAGGATCATCATTATCGAAGCAAGACACTTGTAATTCCACAAATCCAATGCTTAAACCAGTCTCAACAATCACGTCGAAGAAAGAATCGTGACTTTCCCCATCACTAAGGGTCACGGTCTCACTAAGGGAGGTCGTACTCTCTTCGAAACTAACCAGCAGTGAACCCGAAAGCCCGGGAGAACCACCCCCAGAGGAATCATCGTCAATCAAGGATGGCAGAGCTTCGAAGTAGATGGGGAATGCAACTAGGAAAACTAAGGTTCCTGCCAGTGTCTTAATCTTCTGAGGCGTGTCTACAAGATCTTGGAAGTCCATGGCCGCTTCGCTCTTCGCTCTCAGAGCACCATATCAAATGCTCTCTCTATCTGCACAATAGCATCTGCAATCATCAATCTTGCGAACTTTCCCAACCGTCTATTTCGACCCCTTCCTTGGAGAACAACTTTCGTGACTTTCTGAACTCAGGTAGAAGATAACCGATCACCGATCTCTCCATGAAAGTCCATTTCCACGGGCACCTTGGGAGGTTTCTTGACCACTCAACCAAGAATCCCCTCCATTTCTCGTTGTCAAACAACTCTGGAATCCGGAAGGAAACGAAAGACATCCTTCCAGAAGAACCGGGCACATAGCTCCAAGTTCGAATCGCCAGACCTTCTGCTTCTCCTCCAATTACCTTCAATCCAAGGACTCTAGCTCTCTTGGCAATTGGCACAATTATTGCCCATCTTTGGACCAAAGTCGTCTCCTCGAAGCGACCCATTTCCCATCCTCGACTTTCGCCGATGATTCGCATGGCTCTGATTGCTTCTGTGGGTACAATACTGACTGGGATCTCAAGCATCCGCTCCATTTGTCTCAGACCACCCTCGAGGCCCTCGCCCATAGCGGCTTCGCGTCATTCGTTCCAATCTTTGCTTCAGCCGAATAGGGAGCCAAGACCTTCGAAGCCGCCTGCCTCTTCCTCGGGCTCCTCAGCAGCCTCTTCCTGAGCTGGAGCAGCCTCTGGGGCAGCACCACCGGAAGAAGCAGAGGGAGCACCCGAGGCCACTGGGGCGGCAACCGCGGTCGCCATGGCCTCATCGATGTCGACGGAGCCTAGAGAGGCGACTAGGGCCTTAACTCGGGCCCCGTCAGCCTCGACTCCAGCAGCCTTCAGCACTGAGCTGACGGCCTTGTCATCGATGTCCTTTTCTGCAGAATGCAACAACATTGCAGCATATACATATTCCATTTCATTCACCTTTTTTTTCATCCGAAGAGATCGCCGAGTCCACCGAACCCTGCATCCTCTTCCTCCTCTTCCTCCTCGGTTTCAGCCTCAGCGGCCTTTTCCGATTCAGTCGCCTCGGAGGGGGCGACTTCAGCACTCTGAGATACTGCTCCTAGAGCAGCTTGTAACTCTTCATCAAGAGCTGAGGAATCTAATTGTCCAGCTAGGGACAGAGCACGTGAGCGTGCTTTCGATAGTATTGCCGATGCCGTCGCGTCGTTGACGATTCCAGCCTCCAAGGCAACAGACAGAGACTCTGAAGCAGCCTTGGAAATGAGAGTCGGAGTGGTCGTGGAGGAGAACCATCGTACGTTACAAGCCAGGTTGAAAGCACCAGAAGTCGCACTCACTATATCGTTCCTGAACCCGTCTGTGTCAAGGTCTAGATCAGAAGAATGGAAAAAGTGACCTTCCTCGATGGCCCCTATTAGGATTATACCAATCTCAATCGGGTTGATGCCCAGCTTTGCCAGCATTATCCCCAAGTCCGCAGAAATCACATCTCCCTGGGAGAAGGTGGTGTCCCTCTGGATCGCTACTTTTCCCTTGTCAATCTTAGCAGGGATACCTACTGCGTTGAACTCTCCAACAATTGGCCCCGGTCCGAATTCTGTGGGGCCTGCAGAGATTGTAACGTCATCTGGGAAAGTTTCTCCTGCCTTGGCTGCACGGCCTTGGCGAGTCTTCTCCAGCTCCCCAAAAATCTCGAATGCACTCATTGAGTCGCTGTGAACCACACAGGGCTGATGAGCCCCCTCTAGAAGGGCCGATATCTCGTTCTCCGGCCTACCAGCTTCTGACCAAGCTATCTTCATCAATGACTTCTTGACCATTGTGATGCTCATTCTTTCCCTCAAGGTGTTCCGCATATCGATCATGTTGCTTGCAGGAACCCCCGAGACATCGACGACAGCCACAACGCCATCGCTACTGAAAATCTCCGTTAACTCAGATACTCGATCCTTCTTCCATCCAGCTACCTTTGGGATCACAAGATCACCTCGACTCTAATGGATGGGCCCATGGAGGTCTTGACAAAGCAAGACCGAATGTTCCCGGACCCCCTCTCAAGCTTCCCAGTTACCCTATCCCAAACGGCCACAGCGTTAGCAGTCAAGTCGTCAATACTCTGTTCTCTTGAACCCACTGCGGCGTGGAAGGTTATCCTGTCCCTTGAACGGACAATGGCCGTATCCTTCAGTCCGGACGCCAGAGCAGATGGATCAAGAGTAGGCGGAACCGGTCGAGGCATCTTCCCCCTTGGCCCCAGTACTCCCCCCAGGAACCTACCAACTGTCCCCATGTGTGGAATTTCCGAGAGGAAGAAGTCGTAATGCTTGGCCATCTTCCTAGCCTTTTGCCGGTTCCCCCCCAAGTCCTCAATCGTGGAGGGGTCAATCACTTCGAGACCACCAGCCTTCGCCTTGGATGCCATCTCTCCTCCAGCGAACATTGCAATCTTGACAGGCTTTCCCCTACCGGAGGGAAGCCTAACCTCTTCCTGAATCCTATTTGTCGGTATTTTCAGGTCAACGTCCTTGATGGTGAACGAAATCTCGATGGATTCGACAAAGCTCCTCTCCGGGGCCTCATCGATTGCCTGTTGAATCGCAGTTTGTAGATTTTCTCTCATTTTTCTCACCTCTGCGGTTCGCGAGGCTCACGCCTCTCCCGCAATTCGTGTGAATCTAGCTGAAATGTTCGCTAAACTCCCCCTCGCTCATGGCGTTCAGGGCCACCTTTGGCTCCATGCCTTCGACTCGAACTCGCATAGAAACACAAGTACCCATTACTTCTCGGCAACGCGCGTAAATTGACTTCCCAGTGAGTCTAGCCTTCTGACCCTCAGCTATTTCCTTGACCTGATCCATGGTCAGGTTCTCAATAGAGGCTTCCCATGACCCATTGCACTTCTTCTTCCCCAGTGTTTGAATCACCTTGTGTGGTGTTTCGTTGCGTGCTGACATGAAAATGACCTCTTATCGTGGAACTCGCCGACCTGCTCTCCCTATTTGATAATGATGTAAACCGAAAAATGACCCTTCTTTGGTCACTCCACCCTCTGAGTGACCCTCACTTGGTCTGCCCGAACAGTAAGCGCAACCGGTACAGCCGCTTCGAATAGCTCCACAGTAACCTCTTCCTTGGTCTCGGCAACTCTGGTCACTCTTGCCGCCTGCCCTCTGAATGCTCCTCCAGAGATCTCGACGATACAGCCCTCCTCAATACCCGAAGTGGCTGCTTTCGGCTCTAGGTAGGGGAGAACGTCCTCAAGAGGAGCCTCTCCACCCAACACCTTACTGCAGTTCTTTAGAGGCGTTACTCCTACTCCAACCCGTCCAATCAACTTCTGGACGTGGTGCATCGCCGTAGCCTCAATGAAGATGAAACCCTTCATGTAGTGTGGACTGAGGACTCCGAAAATCTTGTCTTGGATATCCTGGAGAGAACCAGTCCCAGATAATCTTGCCCTGATTTCGCCAGCTACGTTTTGTTCTTGACCGATTGAGGTCTTGAGAATGTACAGGTACGAAGCCACATCGCCGTACATCTCCTTGAGTTGAGGGGTTGCGTAGTCTTTGGACTGAATCTGTCCAGGGTCAACCCATTCGCTGTTCTTGTATAATGCGCTTGGGCTGATTTCAGTCTCCTCGGTGACGAAGAGTACAGGGGTCACGTCATTAAGACGATTCCCATAGGCAAGTCCTCTGGCCATTCCGGAGCGAACCAAACTCATCTTTTCTGGGCTTATTCCAGTACACTCTGCAACTCTTGAGACTACAGAATCGTGGTCATCGGGATTACCTAACCCATAGATTCCATCCCATGCCCCAGGGAAGTCAGCGACCTCATCCGATCGCTGCATCAACAGTACCTTCTCTCCGCTTCGGATATATACCGTATAAGCTTCTGACATCATCACACCTCAGCCTATCAGCCATTGGAAGAATGGGGGGAAAACGTTGACCATAAGCGCTAGAATAAGGAAACCAATAGCTCCAAGCACGAACATTCCAATCCCACAAACTATCACAGTTTGCCTAAATTCTTGCTTCGAGGGCTTCTTAGCCATCTTAAGAATTCTAGCGTAGGAACCCGTTTGAAGTCCCTTCACACGCCCCTCAATTTCGTCTTGCCAAGACTGCGCAAGCTCTTCAATCGGACCTACCTTGGAGTTCTCAACCGCCATGTTACCACCTAGAAGCACCACGGCGACCCACAGATTCCATTTAAGGACGACGGGAAGCAGAAGTTCTATTTCCATTCAATTCGAAATGAAACTAACTTACGAATTCCACGGTTCTGTTTCTGAGATTCCTCATCTGTGTGTGGAGCGAAGCCCCATGGATCTGCTCGCTCTTAACTCCGGTTAGGACCAGAAGGACCCTGATGTCGCTTCCCATCGAATCATCTGTGGTCACCCCCCAAATCATTCTGGCATACGGATTGATGCTCTCTCGGATTATCTTCGCACATTGCTCGGCTTCTCCGAGAGTCAGTCCCGGGCCGCCGACTACGTTTACCAGTGCGCCCCTAGCATCCGAGATATCGATGTCAAGCAGAGGTGACTGCAATGCCTCCATGGTTGCCTTCTCCGCACCTTCATCGACAGTCGCCTCACCTAGGCCAATCATCGCTACTCCTCCGCCGTTCTCCATTACTGATCGTAGATCCTGGAAGTCAAGATTGACCACTCCTTCCTTAGCGATCATTTCCGAGACTCCAGAGATGCTCCTCATTAGCAATTCGTCTGCCACCCTGAATGCTGCGTCGAGAGGTAGGTCCCTCACCCCTTCAACTTCTAGCAATCTCTCATTGGGGAGGACGATTACTGTGTCACATACTTCTCTAAGTCTCTCCAGGCCCCATTCAGCATTTTGTCTCCGTACAGCCCCTTCGGAAACAAATGGAGAGCGAACAACTGCAATTGTTAGAGCCTCGGCCGCCTTTGCGAGCCTAGCGACGACGTGGGCGCTCCCCGTCCCAGTGCCGCCACCTAGGCCCGCGGTGATGAATGCTAGATCGCATTCCTCCACCTCTGTTTTCAGCACACGTTCTGATTCGTATGCTGCCTGCTCTCCTTTCTCCGGGTCGCCCCCCGCCCCCCTGCCTCGGGCGGAACGACCAATCAGGACCTTGTTCTCCACGCTCACTCTCAACAGATGTTGAGCATCGGTGTTTACTGCCATCCCCTTGACATACTCATCATCGAACAATCCCTCTTGCTCTAATCGGGCGACTGTGTTGGATCCGCACCCTCCACAACCGAAGACTCTGATCTTCGGCTGAAGGGACTTCAGTAGATTCTCCAGATCCGGGACCGCTTCAACTTCCGGCATCGTTGGAGATGGTGACTCATCATCCTGGAGTTCTAGAACTCTCTCAATAAGGTGCTTCACATTGCTCAGGCGAATTGAATAGAGGATAACCATTGCCCCACTCCAGACTTGAAAGAAGAGGGTTTTTGCCATTCAGCAAAGTTTTCACTTAGGCTATCAGGCCATTTCTTGTTCTGATGAATCTAACTAGGAATGTGTATACTCCCCCCCATGCAGAAATGGCCAATGCGAATGTCATACCATTCAACTCGCTGTTACCCAGTAGGGCCCAATCCGCCAACCAGTGAAATCCTTCGATAGAAACTCCTGAGAGTTCTCCATGAGCCTGCCATGCTGTAATAATTAGAGCAACTAGTGTTAGTACCATCCTGTCTGCCCTGGAGAACCCACCGTAAATCCTGCCTAGTCCGACAGATTGAGCCTGCGTTCCCATGTAAGATCCGAAGAGAGTCAGTAGTCCAGCGATATATCCAGAGCTCGCATTGTCCACGAAGCCCGCATTCATCCCAATGGCTACAAGGATGCCAACATCCACAATCCTGTCAATTGTGTGATCGAGGAAGTCCCCATACGGGCCATCAGTTCCCTGGTGCCTTGCAAGAGCTCCATCTAAGCCATCCAGAACTCCTGCTATGAGGATAATCACGACTCCTCCGATGATGTGTATCGCACCATCAGTGTTCCTTTCAGCGGTGATTAACAGATAGAATGCAAGCAGGGAGAGAGCGAGGCTGGCCCAAGTAAGGGTGCTGGGATCGACCCCCTCCATTCTATGGACCAGGGGCGTAATTGCCTTGGTCCACCTCTCTCTCATCTTTTCGAACATTCTAGGCCTCTCCTATGCCCACCCAGTCAATTGGATTGAGCGGACTCCTTGGCTTGAAGTCATCTGCTATCCATTCCATTATTGTCATGACTATTGACTCGGCATCTTCGGACGATGTGTCAAACTCTATTGTTGGAACTAGACCCCCATTCTCCGTCCATGGTCCACCGAGAATCTCCCAATCGACATTATCTGATATTTTTTGAATGGAGTAAGATCTCTCAATAAGTCTCTCTCGTAACTTAGCTGGACGACATCTCAGAATGACTACGCTGTCTACTGGTAGTAAGTGAGAAAGATGACCATCAATGATGGTTTTCTCCCCGGGGCCTTCTTTCCACGCAGTTTCCAGTTTGATTAGCAAATCCTCAACATCGACCGGTCTCGCTCCATCCTCTGGATCGGCTTCCTCTATACAATCTAATTCTTCAGCAAGACCCTCTACCGTTTCAATGCAAAAACCAGAATTTCCCAACAATGACGAAATCGTTGACTTCCCAGTCCCGGGAGAACCCGTCAATGCCAATCTGAATGCCCCCTCCATGGACTTCCCGCATCGCAAAGACGACAAGAACGCTCCGTGCCGAGGCGCAACATTGACCTAGAAAACTGATGCCAAGGCCGAATATGACAGAGTCGGTGAGCTGGCTGAGAGCAATGGATCCCAGAGACACAAAACTGAACATCTTACTAATTGCAGTCCCTGCAACAGTCTACTTCAATTATGTAGATCACAATTATTCCATGGCGTTCTTCTCTTCATTGGTGGCCATAATGCCACTTGCATTCCTAATGGGGCGTGCAACCGAGGAAATCGCCCTACGTACCTCTGAGTCTCTTGGTGGGCTACTAAATGCGACGTTTGGAAATGCAGCCGAACTCATTATCGCCATATTGCTAATCTTACAAGCATCCAATGCTGTTGATGTAGAAACCCAAACATTCTACATCCATCTCGTTCAAGCAAGCCTGATTGGCAGCATTCTAGGGAATCTTCTGTTGGTAATGGGTCTGGCATTTGTGTGGGGTGGAATCCATCATTCTGAGCAGAGGTACTCCGAGACGCAAGTCAGTTCAAACGGATCACTCCTCCTCCTCTCAATGATCGTTCTTGTGATCCCCACAGTTTTCCACTCGACCGTGGGAGGGGACGTGGGAGATTCGAGAGTTCAAGATTTGAGTCATATCGCTGCGGTAATACTCCTAATGATGTATGGACTATTCCTCCTTTTCCAATTCCGAACCCACGTGCACCTTTTTGCCACAGACGGCACTCATAACGAGAATCCTGAAATGACTCAGCGAGATTCAGTAATTCTCCTAGTTGTGGCTACGATAATGGTTTCTTGGATGGCAGAGGTTCTCGTACATTCCGTCGAATCGGCGGCCGCAGACTTTGGACTGCCACATCTGTTCATCGGAGTAATCCTGCTTCCCCTCTTCGGAAATGCTGCTGAGCACTTTACCGCCGTGTCAGTTGCTGCCAAGGACAAGATGGATCTGTCCTTCGCAATTTCAATGGGATCATCGACCCAGATAGCAGTCTTCGTAGCCCCACTAATGGTTGTCTTCGCATGGATAGTCGGCGTTCCATTGACCTTCGAATTTGGTATGCTTGAGACAGTCTCTGCCTTCCTAGCTGTAATGATTGTCAACTCCACTGCAGCAGATGGAAAGTCAAACTGGTTGGAGGGAGCAATGCTATTGTCAGCATACGCTGTTCTTGGAGCTGCTTTCCTATTCCATCCGTGAACTACAACTCGCGATAGTATTCTTCGACTGAGGATTCCAATTCACGGGATGCTACTGCCTCATCCACAGTCAAGGTCACCCCATCCCTGCGTATAGCTTCCCCATCCACGAAAACATCCAGAACTCTTGCCCCTGAGTATATCAGGTTGGGCAACAGCCTCCTCCCATCCCTCCCCCATGGCCTCATTCTGATATCAGACAAATCCCAAGAAACCCAATCCTCAGATCCTTTGGTTGCTAGGGACCACGTCTCTTCCGGTCCGAGGATTCTGGCATCCCAGTGATCATGTCTCTGGACCAGACTAGCTGCCTTGGCCTCAGACCTCATATCCAGCGAGTTATTACTGGCTGCACCATCTGTGCCAAGCCTGACATCAACACCTGCATCCATCATAGCAGGATATGACATGGTGCCGCCGCAAGCAAGCTTCTGGTTGCTCGTGGGGCAGTGAACTGCATGCGCCCCATGACCAGAAAGTATCCTCATCTCCTTTTTGGTAACCCACCCACAATGGGCGCAAATCGTCCCCTCTGTGAAGTAATCTATTGAGTCCAAGTACTCTATAGGGTACATTCCGTGTTTTGCATGGCATTCCGCAACCTCACCTCTCGTTTCGGATGTGTGGATGCTAAGGGTGCAGCCAGTTTTTCGAGACAGATCGGATGCCTTCAGCAAAGTTTCCTCCGAGCAGGTATATACCGAATGAGTCCCGATTCCATACTCTATTTTCTTCGGCATTGGAGAGCCCTCGGTAAGCAAACCTTCGATTTTCTTTAGCGCCTGTCCGGCCCCTTCGGGATAGGATGGCGTGGGAAAATCTGTTATCGGGCCGCAAATCTTTGCTCTGATTCCACTGTCAGCAATCACCTCTCCAACAACCTCGGGGTGATAATACATGTCGCAAGCAAATGTTGTACCAGTCGCTATCATTTCTGCAACGGCAGCTCTGGTTCCGCTCTCTACGAGCTCCTCAGAGAGTTTTTTCTCTACTGGGAAAATTGAGGTCTCTAGCCATTCCATCAGGGGCAATCCCTCGCCTATTGACTTGTTTAGAACCATGGCCATGTGCGTATGCCAGTTCTGAAATGATCTGGTCACAAGTCGCATCGAACCGTCAATGACTTCCACGACGTCCTCGTCTCCTTTGCTAGATGAGAAAGACCCATCTCCATGGAGGAGGAAGTCCCCCCTGTGCACCAACATGTCGTCATCGAGCAACCAAGTATCTGTTACTCTCCTGGTTCCGGAGTCCATGCCAGCGCCTCTATTCCAACTACTCGCATACAGCATTTAGTACGCTAATGGTTTCTCCTTCGGAGTTCTTCATCCATGCATCAATGATGTCGCCGGGCTTCATCTGACCGACTCCCTTGGGGGTTCCTGTCCATATCAGGTCCCCTGGCTCTAGATCATACCAGTTAGTTAGATGAGACATCAGAGAATCAATCGGATGCACCATCAACTTGGTCGAGGCCCTCTGCCTCGTTTCCCCATTCACAGACAAGCAAATCTCAACGTCTCGCCCATCCCAATCAGACCATGTTCCAAGAACTCCAGAACCTCTGAAACCCTTGCCCTCTAACCACGGCCAGCCTTCCTTCTTTGCCATTGTTTGGCGCGTCCTATTTGTGGTATCTATTCCCACACACATCTGGATTGGAGACAAATCATCACCTATTCTGAAGACCATCTCAACCTCGTGGTCAATATGCTCATCTGGCTCGAGGAGGGTAACAACATTTGCTCCTTCACTGGAAGACTCTACCATGGCCGATGGAGGCATAAGGAAGAAACGAGGGTAGTCGGTTACATCCCCAAGAATCTCCTGTGCATGCCCGGCGTAGTTTCTGAACACCGCCCATCCAACTCCCATAGCACCCCCAGCAAGGCACTGATGATTAGCACACCGGTGGCCACACCTCCTCATCAGGTTGAAGGACAATGCCCCCCGGAGTACTCTTGTGTCCGAAGACCCATATCGAACACTGGATGTCTCAAAGGATGCTTCGGATGCTGAAATAAAACGAGCATATCGTAAGCTAGCCAGACAGTACCATCCAGATAGAAACCCTGGAGACGCCGCAGCCGAGGAGAGATTCAAGGCCATACAATCAGCCTACGACTCTATCGGAACCGCCGAAGGAAGAAGTCAGCATGATCAGCAGAGACGAATGGAGGGAATGTTCCAAGGAGCCCGGACTCGTTCCCCATTTGGAGGCGTAGACCTTGGGGATATTTTCTCACAATTCATGGGGGGACGTGGAAGCCAACAAACCGGATTCGAACCTGGATTCGGAGACTCTATGAGGAGTCCAAGCTCCAGACAGAAGGCTTCCAGGGGAGCTGATATTCAAGCGGGTTTGGATATCTCTCTCGAACAGGCATTAAGTGGCACCGAAGTCAAGTTTAGCCATCGAAGAATGAGAAGGTGTTTGGATTGCGACGGCTCAAGCTTCGGGTCATCTAGACGATGTTCAACGTGCCAGGGCTCCGGTGTCTCCACAAAAGGTAGCACCATCACGGTACGAGTCCCTGAAGGAGCTGAGCACGGTCACTTGCTTCGTTTGAAGGGAATGGGGCACGAGCACCCAGAGGGAGACTCAGGAGACCTTCTAATCACTGTACGACTCGATGCCGCGGAGGGACGTCACTGGGAAGAAGGCCGGCTGATCCAAGAAGTCAAACTTCCTTACACTATGCTGGCTCTTGGAGGCAATGTGAGAATTACAACTCCCTCTGGAAAGAGATTGCAGATCGAGGTTCCCAGTGGGACTAGGATTGGGGATAGAAGACGTCTACAGGGACATGGGCATGCAGGGGGGGCATTGGACATCGAGTTCACATTAGCCGAGCCCGAGAAACTTACCAAGTCACAGATAGAAGCACTGAATTCACTCAAAGATAGTGGCCTGTAAACGGATACAATCAGTCAAATATTCAATTGTCCACGATTGGACCGTGAGAGGCTTCGAGAGTCTAGCCGATTACCTGATACCACGCCGAAAAAAGATACATTTCACCATAATAGTAGTCTCAATACTAATGGTTCCCGGGATAATCGCGTCCTCCGAACCGATTGATATTGAGTCCTATGACATGGAGTCTCCCGAACTCGACGCTAATCAGGTTCTGAGGGAAGAGTTCACTGCAGCAGGAAACATATGGGGTTTCGGGATTTTTGTTAGAGACCCATCACACTTCGGAGAACCCGATTCCGACGTAACGATGATCGCCGAGTTTCCTGGTGTGAAGGGAGGAATATCTGAACCAAGGGGGGGGATTCTGAACCTCACTGTTCTCAGGGAAATTGACCATGACGCAAGTACATTGAGGGAGAGTGAGATCTCAGAATTCTACCTACCTATAGCATCTGAGATCTCAGGTGATTCAGCATACGGGATACTGGACTTGGCAACAGAATTTCGCACCTTTATGGCCAACCAGTCTTCTTTGACTGCTCCTCGAATTAACCCCTACAAGCTTGCTGCGACCCTGGACATTAACGCATCAACCGACCCGGCTCCTACCAACTGGACCAATTGCGGACAATTGGATTGCCTCTCTTTCGATGACCCAAACGTGACCCAGGACCACATAGACATGGCAGCGCACAGGATGGCAAATAACAGCAATGGAGCTTTCCTCAGATTCCTCTCGAATGATCGTGCATTCCTCCCAGATGAGAAGGGTGCTGTAGTGGGCCCAGTAGGCCATCAAGTCTCTTCCAATGGCTCATTGATTTCTGATAACTGGCAAAGGGGGAGGTGGGCATCATCAGCAGCTTGGATGATCATCAACTTCGATAGAGACGAAATGCAGCAGAACGGTTGGACATTCACCTGGAAAAACGCAAGCTCAGAGTTCGGCTACGAGTGGAATGGACTTGATTTGGAGACAAAGCCAATCCATAACTCAGTTGAGGTTTGTAGACAGAGAGAGGAAGTTGGGCAACCTCTGTGTTCTGTCGAGTGGTTGTACCTCTCGCTAGAGGAGGATCTCAGAGAGAGTGACGAGACGATCGTCTCCCTCATGTTCGCTGAGTCGATAAATGTGGAAATTAACCGAGAACTAATCTCTAGCGCATTCCTGGTTTTGTTGATGGGATTTGCCATATTGATTCTTCTTTGGGCTAGCCTAAGGAGAGTCTCGGATGTAGGAATAGTAGCCACTAGCCTTGTTCTATCCCTGGTTTGGATGTACGGATTGATCGGTTGGGCAATTATCCTAGGGAAGTGGTCCGGGAATGAGATAATTTTCCGTTCCCAGTTCTCAAACCTCTTACCAATATTGATCTTGGCTCTAGAAATCGACGATAGCCTCCATAGTCTTCACAGATACAAGGAGGAACGTAGATCGGGGGCCAATTCAGAACAGGCAGTCCACAAGGCAATTAGCAAGGTCGGACTAGCGATTATGCTCACATCAGTGACTACCATTGTAGCCTTCATGGCCAAC
>CBFIAW010000010.1:25382-25634 GCA_965660655.1 Candidatus Thalassarchaeaceae archaeon
CAGATCGTTTGGAATCGAGGCCGGAATCGGTGTATTCCGCGCCTTCTTCCTAACGGGACTATGGGTGCCACTAGCTAGACTTGACATCGACCTGTGGTTGGAAACCAGAGGGAGGTTGGATGAAGAACGCAAGGACATCATTCACATGATACCCAGCTCTTGGCTATCTTTCGTTTCTACACAGGCAGCAAGATACGCCCCAGTAGTTTTGATAGTTTCACTACTTATCACAGCCCTCGCTACTCCAATCAT
>CBFIAW010000011.1:0-25087 GCA_965660655.1 Candidatus Thalassarchaeaceae archaeon
ACAGTGCTGGGCAAGGGTCAGGGATCTTCCTACTCTAGACAAGTCCATGGTTTTCGAGGCCAGCTACCTGGACAACAAATTCCACATCATCCTCTCCCCCGGGCTATGGGCGTTCCAGATGCTAGAAGCATGGTGCCAGGGCTCGGTCTGGGGGTCCACGGGAAATGTCCTCGATGATTGGGAGGAGATGGAGCCGAGATCGGAATACGCAAACTCGATCACAGGTGCCTACTATGCTGCCCGCCTAGCTGTACTAGAGCACATGGAGACCATCGGAAGATCGGGGGCATGCATGGTCTGGAGAGATATCGGACCCGGGTACTGGGCGCCGGTCGGAGTATGGTTAATCAGGGAGACTGTTAGAGAAGCGATGAAGCGCAAGCCAACGGTTTTCGACACATTGTCGGAAGCTATTTCATATGTCTCCCCAAGGGTTTCGTCCCCGGAGGCGGCGAGGCGATCCTGGTTCGCAAACAGAGGGAGGCAAACCACTCTCGACGTCTTCTGAGAAGATTGCTCGGGCATGGATTGAAAGGAGCGCGCCATGACTCCTTACTCTGGCCGAGGCGATGCGATGTCTGACAGGAAGAAGAACGGATTCTCCAAGCATGGTTGGATAGAGGTAAAGGGGGCTCGGACTCACAATCTCAAGGACATTGACGTCAGCATTCCGAGGGGGATGTTCGTTGTGATCTCCGGTGTTTCCGGCTCTGGCAAGTCAAGCCTGGCCTTCGATACCCTCTACGCAGAGGGCCAGAGACGGTACGTGGAGAGCCTCAGCTCCTACGCGAGGCAGTTCCTGGGGCAGATGAAGAAGCCGGATTGCGACTCGATAGAAGGCCTATCACCCGCCATCAGCATAGATCAGAAGCAGGGAAGCCACAACCCGAGGTCCACGGTCGCCACAGTAACCGAGATGATGGATTACATGAGGCTCCTTTGGGCACGAGTCGGCCTCCCCCACTGCCCCGAATGCGACCGTGAGGTGAGCAGGAGAACCGTGCAGGAGATAGTAGACGATGTCCTGTGGCGTTTCGAGGGCCATGGGATAGCTATCTGGAGCCCTGCAATTAGGAACAGGAAGGGAACTCACGCTGATCTGTTCACCGCCCTGGTTGACCAGGGATATTTAGCTGGCAAGGTTAACGGAAGAGAAGCCAGTTTCGAAGATCCCCCTAGGCTGGAGAAGAACCTGAGACACGATATCGACGTACGAATCGATAGGATGCTCCTGACGCCAACCAACAGGCAGAGACTCACCGAAGCAGTAGAGTCTGGTTTGAGGTTGGGGGCAGGCTCCGTTGCGATGGAGAGCCTCAGCTCACCCAAGCCAGGAGAAGACAACTCGGAAGAGCAGCGATTCAGAACTGAGGAGGGAGAGGTAATCGCCTACTCGGAGGAGTTCGCCTGTCCAACCCACGGGGCGTTCCTCCCGGAGATGAGCCCCAGGGTCTTCTCGTTCAACAACCCCCTGGGTGCCTGTCCGACCTGCCAGGGCCTAGGTGTGGAGCGGTCATTTTCCCACGACCTCGTCATCGACAGAACAGCAACTGTGGGAGAGGGCTGCATCAGGCCATTCCGGCGTTCCATGATGTCTGGATGGTATCGCAGCCAGATGACCCAGACATGCGAGCACTTCGGGATCCCAACTGACATCCCCTTCGGGGAACTAGACGACGACAGCAGGGACATAATGCTCAATGGGTCCGGTGGCGAAGCGATCAACTTCGAATTCAACTCCGAGAAGGGCTCGTCATACACTATGTCCAGACCATGGGAAGGCGTGTTCTCACGACTCGCCCGGACATACAAGGACACAAGCTCGGAACGCACTAGGTCCCGACTCACGTCCTTTATGACCGATGAGCCATGCACAAACTGCCTCGGCGACAAGCTCAATGATGCCGTTTGTAAGGTTACAGTAGGTGGGATAAACCTACCAGGGATCTCCAAGTGCAGTGTTCTAGAAGCCCTAGCAGTAGTCCAGAATTGGAGACTAGGTGGCCTGGATGACACATGGGGTAAGTTAGACCGGGAACCACCATCCAGCGTGACAGTAAGTGCAACGGAGAAGTTGGATGAACGAACCATGGACATCGGCAAGGAGATCATCAAGGAGATCGAATCCAGACTCCGTTTCCTAGCACTGGTCGGTCTGGACTATCTGACATTGGATAGGAGGGCGAACACACTGTCCGGTGGGGAGAGCCAGAGAATTCGTTTGGCAACCCAGATAGGAACCCGGCTCACGGGAGTGATGTACGTCCTCGACGAACCCAGTATCGGGCTCCACCCTCGGGATAACGACAGGCTCCTCGAGACCCTAAGGGAGCTCACAGATCTTGGCAATACGCTACTAGTCGTAGAACACGATGAGGCTACCATGAAGCAGGCCGATTGGCTGGTCGACTTGGGTCCCGGAGCTGGGAAGGACGGAGGGAGATTGATCGTCAACGGGACATACGAAGAACTCCTAGCCAACGGGGAGAGCATCACTGCAGCATACCTATCTGGAAGGCAAAGCATCCCAATTCCCGATGACAGAGTCGAACCGGACAAGGACAGATGGGTCACAATTTCGGGGGCCAGGCAGAACAACCTCCAGGACATCGAAGTAAGAATACCACTGGGTTGCATGGTAGCGGTAACCGGAGTGTCGGGCTCTGGCAAGTCGTCCTTGGTCACAGAGACCCTCGCACCTGCGCTCTTGAGGGAACTGCATGGATCCGAATCCACCCCCGGGGCGGTAGATTCCATTACGGGGTTGGAAATGGTGGACAAGGCCATCGTGATCAACCAGTCCCCCATTGGACGAACCCCGAGATCAAACCCTGCGACGTACACAGGGGCATTTGGGCCGATCAGAGAACTCTTCACCCAAACCAAGATGGCCAAGGAGAGGGGGTATCAGCCCGGTCAGTTCTCATTCAACGTGAGAGGAGGGAGATGCGAGGCGTGCAGTGGGGCCGGATCAACAAAGCTGGAGATGAACTTCCTCCCAGACGTATGGGTGACTTGTGATGTCTGCAAGGGCAAGAGGTACACGAGGGAGACCCTGGAGGTCAAGTGGAGGGGTAAGACGATCCACGACATCCTGGAGATGAGCGTGGACGAGGCTTGCGAGTTTTTCGAGAACCAGCCCAGGATCCACAAAATCGTGGAGACGATTCGTGACGTCGGTCTGGGTTATATTCGCCTTGGACAACCTGCGACGACACTCTCGGGAGGTGAGGCCCAGAGGGTCAAGCTCTCCACTGAGTTGCATAAGACCCCTAGAAAGCACACCTTCTACATCCTCGACGAACCGACCACTGGCCTCGCCCTGTCGGATATCCACCAACTCATAGAGGTCCTCCTCAGGTTACGTCGCAATGGGCACACGGTAATCGTCATCGAGCATCATCTTGATGTCATCAAGTGCGCAGATTGGGTAATCGACCTAGGACCAGAGGGGGGCGAGCTTGGCGGGGGCGTCGTGGCAACGGGAACCCCTGACGAAGTCGCCAGGGAGCCCGGCAGCTACACAGGGCAACACCTGATAGCGATGCTCTGACAGATTTCAGGCCAACACTTGACAAGGGCTACGCTAACCGAGTTCCAATGTACCGCTCAGGAAACCCTGCACTAAACGACTCGACTTTCGAGAAGTCTGCATACAAGGACGCACCATGGTGGGAAGGCTACGAGTCAAACATGATGACAATAGAGGGAGTGTCGGAGAAGACCGGAATCCTGCTCCTAATCACTACCACCACCGCATTGGCTACTGCGTTCTCCATGCCCGAGTCCGCCCCACTGATCATTCTGGGTGCATTGGGCGGCTTCATAGTGGCAATGATGGTCATCTTCTCCGGGTCAATGAATCCGATCCTAATCTGCACCTATGCCGCACTAGAGGGGTTGATGATTGGGGGGTTTACTTGGTATTTCGAGGTCCCGCTTGGGCTAACAGGTATCGGATTAGTCGCTGCCATCCTGACTTTCATGATCCTCGGCGGAATGATCGCAATATACCGAGCCGGACTAATTAGCTGGGACAGGAACCTAGCAATCGCGGTCTCCTCATCTGTCTTCGCAATCATGATGATCTACATTGTTTCAGCGGTGGGAGCGATAACCGGTTGGTTTCACGTCCCATACATTCACGGTGCCGGCCCATTGGGAATCGCATTCTCACTGTTCGTCATCGGTATCGGGGCCCTGTGCTTAGTGGCAGACTTCGACTTCATCGAGAGAGGCGTTCAGAGGGGGGCCCCGAAGCAGATGGAGTGGAGGGCTGCCTTCGGACTAATGGTCACACTGATCTGGCTCTACCTAGAGATTCTGAAATTGCTGGCAAAGATCGCCATTGCAACGAGGCGCTAGAACATGCAAACTGACCTAATCCTGGCTCTCGCTGCGGCGGGGATCGCCCTCGGCCTCTTCGAGGGTATTCGCCCCGGACCGCTACTTACGATGGTGATTCGCGAGACGCTAACGGGGGGTTGGCCAGCTGGAGCCAGAGCGGCCTCCGCACCGATTTTCACCGATGGCCCGCTCATAATCGTCAGCGTCTTCCTGTCAGCTTGGGTCGCAGAACAACCCTCGATCCTCTTTGTGATTTCACTACTTGGAGCCGGATTCTTGGTTTGGTTCGGAATAGACTGCTTCAGGATCGAACCGCCCGATCCAGACATTGCCCAAGAGGAAGTGACAGGATCATTCAGGAGAGGTGTGATGACCAACCTGCTCAACCCCAACGTGTACGTCTTCTGGTTCCTAATCGGAGGGCCACTGATGGCCGCCGCCGCCGATGAGGAGCCACTCGCTCCGGTCGCCTACGCGCTCTCCTTCCTAATCTCCATCATCATCGTGAAGGTCACCATCGCATACTTCTTCGATCGTACTAGAGGCAGACTCTCACCCCGTGCTTATCGAATCGCACTCGGGATCTGCGGTTTGGGAATGTTCGCGTTCGCAGCCGGCTTCGCATACCATGCATACGGGCTCGTCCCAGAGGTATTCTGAGCCTGACTCACAGTGTGCTGGGCCCGCCTATCGGCATTTCCTGCACCGCCACGCCATCTCGGAGTGAAGGCCCCACTGCAATCGTCCCGTAAATCCCCTGGTCGACAATGTTGTGAGAGAGGCCGAACCACGGGCGACCATGGTTATCGACTAGGATGTCGATGAAGTCACCGAACCCTCCACATCTGTTGAATCCGCAATCTGCTGTGATGTCCAATGGGTCTCCTACCCCATTGACTTGGACGGTGGTAATCAGAGGGTTGGGGCTGAACGCATCGGTAATCATGCCGATGTACCCGTTCCAATTGTCCCCTCCGGAGTCGCCAATATACGCGAATGCCACCATTCCCGCATCGCCAGCAGCAATGGCCGGGAAGCCCGTTCCATTCAATCCGGCAGGTGGCGCAATCATCATCGGAGAGCTCCAACTGCCACCTTCGTCCGTGGAATAGCTGTAGTACGGCATGTTGTCCGAACCCATCCACATGGCGTGGACGTTGTCATCCTCATCGGGATACACCTGTGCCTCCTCGAAGTTCCAAGTCTGGGCAGTCCCGGTGGTTTCGGTCGGAAGAGGGTGCTCAGTCCAAGTGAGCCCTCCGTTGGTGCTCCTGAAAATCGAGTACCCCTCTCCGTTGCAACCGGGGTTTCCCCGGTAGAAGTTTCCGTTGTTGGACCCAATCATGTGACCGGTCAGCCCCCCGCTGTTGCAGTCGGTCGGCGCTCCGGGAACCTCCGGCCCCCACGTAATTCCACCGTCGTTGCTGGTCGAGCAAACGGGATAGGGATAGTTTCCATTCACGCAGAACACCCACGTCGTTTCGTGCAACAGCGCGTTGTAAGGGGATGAGGCGATGGTCTGGTGGTCCTGCACCGACCAACCTGTAGCAGGGGTCGGGCCGACCCACGTCCCCCCCTCGTTGTCAGACCATTCCACGGTCATCCCAAGCAGGGCGTGCATGTCGAATTTCATGATTCGATCCGTCCAACGGTCAACGTACACGTACGGGTCATTGCTGTTAGCCACGGGCAACAAGGCGCTATACACATCCTGACACGTATACTCGGAAATGTTGGTCATCCCAATCAGGCCACTGCATTGCACAATCGCCGTGGAACCCGCAACCCCATTCCCCCAGCTGCTCATGTACAGATTATCCTGGGAGGTGATTCCAATAGTCGGCTCAAACGTCGAGAAACCTATGCCATAGTACGTCCCAATTGCACAGACTGGAGCGTTTCCATCGGTTAGATTTCCAGCCTCTGGGGTTAGGGTTGCATCGGTCGCGTTCGCAAAGTGGTACCATGTGGTGTTGCTGATTGACCCACCCTGATCCGTGCAGAGGGTATCGAACAACCCAACTGGCTCTATGACTTCACTATCTTCGCCGAAGCACCCGCCAAGAGAAGCCAGAATCATGAGCGAGACAATACTCAGGGCGGAGGCTCTCACAACTCAGCGGCTGAGCCATCCATACATCAGTTAAGCGGATTGATGGCCCCAGAAGCACATAGCCCCAAAGAACCCCTCCCCTCGGCCATTTCACCCGAGTAGCAGAGTTGAGTTTCCACCAGGGGGGAGGGGCTCGAGATACGACAACTCCCCGTATAGGGAAGGGCCTTCCATCAGAGTGCCTATGATCGCCTCCTCGAAGCCGGCTGCGTTGTGAGCCAAAGCAATCCAAGGCCTCCCCTCGTCATCTATCTCTACGTCAATGAAGTCACCGAACCCACCGCACCTAACGTTCCCGCAGTCAGGGGTGTCGTCCAACGGGTCGTCTGGGTTGTTCACCGCTACGCTGGTAATCAGTGGCCTTTCAGCAAACGCATCCGTCATGATCGCCATGTATCCCGACCACCCACCAGTACCGTTCTCTTCGTCAAAGTCTTCGGACTCTCCGATGTAGCCCATCACGACTCTCCCCTCGGCTCCAGCGAAAATCGTGGGAAAGCCGGTCTCTACTACGCCAGGAGCTGCGACCATCATCGGCTCGCTCCAAGTATCCCCTTGGTCCCGGGAGTTTGCGTACCATGTCTTCAGGTCATCTCCGATCCAAGTTGCGTGTACGTTTCCACCATCATCCACTGCAGTGGCCACCTCGTGGGCATGCCATCCGTCCTGCATCCCCACTTCCGTGGTAATCGTGTGTTCGGTCCAACTGTACCCACCATCAAGGGAACGGTATACTGCAGGACCCTCGCAGGAGGGGTTGCCTCTGTACATCGACCCATCCAAACCACCTGCTAGGTGGCCATGAAGGCCCGAGCACTGGGGAAAACTCTCCACCGGGAAACCAATTCTCTGGACATCCCATGACATGCCTCCGTTCAGCGACCTTGAACACTGAGCACCAGCAGCTGGCGAGCCGGTGTTGATGCAGTAGACGTAGATTACAGGATGGAATGCAGTTACACCAGGAGGGGGAGGCATTGAGGCGATGCTCTGGTGGTCTTGCGTGACGTAGTATCCCTCCACCGGGAAGGGGGCACTCCAGGAATCACCGTCATTGTCTGAGTACTCAACGAACATGGCCGCGAGCACATGCATGTCGAATTTGACGATCCTATCGGTAAACTTGTCCACGTAGATGTAGGGGTCGTTCGAGTTCGGAGTCTGCCCGGAGTCGTCGTCTATCTGACCGAAAGGCCCGACGTCCTCCCATGTCTGCCCTTTGTCAGTTGATCTGATTATGTGCGTTCCATCACCCAGGCCATTGTAGTTGGTGAAGAAAATGGCTCCCGAAGAAGTTATTCCGAGGGTTGGCTCGAACGTGTCGAAGCCCGTCCCATAGTAGGTTGCGCTAGAGAAGAACGGTGTGCTGTTCCCTGAGAAGTCAGCGGAAATGTTCGATGCCGATATCGCATCGGGGTCGGTGGCATCCACTGCCCATCTCTCAGAGGGGGTTCCGGGGAAGTGGAACCAGGTGGTGACGGGGACCTCCCTCCCAAATTCGAATGTCCCATTGACAACCTCTTCCACTGGGTCTTCTTCCCACCAGGTGCAACCCGTCGTGGTAGAGCAGATTACCAGGAAACAGAGTAGTTGCGCTACCTTGCTCATAACATCACACTAACCACTCGTTTTCTAGAATTGGCGGGACGGTTTCGAGCAATGACTGCTCTGCCCCCATCCATTCCATCCCCAGGTCCCTCTCAGCCGGAGTGGCATCCCAGAAGAGCCTCCTGCCTAGATGGGTCCTTGCCCATGAGAGGCTGATCTTGGGATGGAAGACGGATACCAATAGGGAGAGGGAGTATGGTAGTTGCCTCGTGGGGATCCTCAAGTCTGGGTTGGCTGCCTTCAGGGACTTGGCGATGTCCCTGAACCACATCTGCCCGGATACCACTAGGTATCTGCCCGCGTTGTCCCCCTTGGTCAGAGCCCTCACGTGGGCTTCAGCGACATCCCTCACGTCAACGATGCTGATGTGCATCGGCACCACAGCAGGGATATCCCGATTCAACAGGGTCATCACGAACGAAGGGCTCCCTTCGAGGTGCCTCTTGGAGAGAGGAGGCCCGAGAACAACGCAGGGATTGATTGTGACCATCCTCGGGCCTGACTCATCCTTCTTCTCATGCCATTCCCTGACGATCCTCTCTGAGCTGAACTTGGCCAGCCCGTATGGATTGTTCTCTATGGTGGCATCATCAGCCCACGATTCCGTGGTCAGAGTCTGACCATCCTTCCACTTCTGCGGCCTGATCGCTGCAGTCGATGACGTATGAACCAGGCGTTCCACCGTTCCCGACGCGTCAATCGCATCTAGGACGTTCTTTGTTCCGATGACGCTAGGATCTACAATCTTCTCCTGGGGCCTCTTGGATTTCAGAACCACGACCGCTGCCGTGTGGATCACCGACCTGCATCCCGAAACGGCTCTATTTACCGAATCTACATCGAGAAGGTCCATCTCGACGAGTTCTAGGCTCCCTCCCTCTGATACTTCCATTGATCTGAGGTGATCTACCCTCTCCGGGTCAGAAGCGTCCCTAACCGTTGCCCTGACTTCCCTCCCCTTGGAGAGGAGGTTGGCTACGATGTGACTGCCGATATACCCACTGGCACCGGTAACTAGCACCAACCCGGCTTCGTTACCGTGCTCCACCATGTTACTGGTTGCTTGACGCGTCGTCTTTGTTCTTGCGGGAGCTAGAGAAACTGGGAGACCACCAGTTCGCACGTCCCATGAGCCTCATTGCCGAAGGCACGACGATCGCCCTTACGATGGTAGCATCTACGAAGACCGCCACCGCTAGAGCAAATCCGATTGATTTGATTATCATCACATCTGCGAAGATGAATCCGGAGAAGACCGCGATCATGATTGCAGCAGCCCCTGTGATCAACCTCCCCGAGGCCTGAAGCCCCTCGGAAACAGCGCGAGTGTTGTCTTCTGTCTCCAACCATGTCTCGTGAATCCTAGAGAGCATCAGAACTTCGTAGTCCATGGAAAGGCCGAACGCAATCCCGAACACGAGCGGTGGAACCATCAGGTCCAGTGGTTGTGGGGTGAAGTTCAGTGGTCCCGCCAAGAGACCATCCTGGAAAACAACCACTATCAGTCCGAATGAAGCCGAGATTGAGAGTATGTTCATCAATACGGCCTTGATTGGTACCAGAACAGAGTGAACTTGGAACCACACTAGAACCATGGTAACCAGCAGCACGAATGCTAGAGCAGTCGGAATCCGCTCCCTAAGGTGGTCTTTCATATCAACCTCGTAGGAAGTCCAACTGCCAACCAGGACCTCCTCTTCGCCGGTGGAGGTGAACACTCGCACATCCTTGATGAGCTGCTCCGCTTCCTCGCTCCCACTGGGGTACTCGATTGGAACGTTGATCATCGCAATCGAGTCTGAGACGGTAGTCAACCACGTGACTCGCTGCTCTTGTGGCCACTGGTCAATTTCCGTGTCGAATAGGGAAGGATTGCAGAGGGGGTGATCCACGCTCACCACCCCTGACACGTTCTCCACCTCCTGGCACATTTCTGAGATCCCAACGGAAAGAGTCTTGGAGAACGGGTCTTGGCCGTCCTCGAAGACAACCACCAAGGGAACGACCGAGGCGGTGAAGGCTGGGAACTCCTCCTCCAGAATCTCGTAGGCCCGCCTGGACTCCAGGTCTGGAGGTAGGGTATCTAGCCCGCCTGCAGTCAACTCCACGTGAAGGAAAGGTGCCCCCATCAGTAGCAGGATGCCCATCGAAGGGACAAGCCATCTCAAAGGATTCTTCATTACCTTCATAGAGAACTCCTCCCAGAAGCGACCCTCCCCATCCCTCCATGGGAAAGGGACTGGCAGGCTGTCTATACGATGCCCAACCAGCGAAAGCAATGCCGGAAGCAGAGTAAGCGAGTAAACCAAGGCCCCAAGGACCGCTAGAAATGCGCCCATCCCCATGGATGGCATGTGTGTCGCTGTGAAGTAAAACAGAGTGCACAGGCCCACTGCCACGGTCGCACCAGAGTACAGTATTGCTCGACCTGCAGTTGACATCATCGTAGCCAGAGCCCCCTCTACGTCCTGCCCTTTCCCAAGCTCCTCTCGGAACCTGCTAATCATGAACAGGCTGTAGTCTATCGAGACTGCAATGCCAATCAGTGAAATCATCGAGACCGAGTACTGGGTCATCGAGAACCACCGAGAGACATAGAATGCCAGACCAGTGGCCATGGGAAACATGCACATTGCTACCGCCATGGGGAGAAGTGAGGCAACAACCGTCCTGAAGACGAAGAGGAGGATGATCATGGACAGTGGGATCCCAATTATCTCTGCTCTGATCTGATCTTCCTCGAGCATCCGATCGAAGTCGGAATCGATTATGAGACTGCCAGAAACGAGAACTCCCAACTCATCGCTGTCCACGGCCGACTTGATGTCGGCAACCTCCTTGGAGATCTCCTCCTCAGTACCGTTGAATTTCACGAATGCGGCGACCCTATGTCCGTCGATGGAGACATGACGGGCCAGGTGAAACGGGTCCTCGGGATTGTCATAGGCCAGACTAACCTCTAGAACACCTAGGGAAACCTCATCCAATCCCTTGAGACTCTCTCTGACCGCTTGCTCGAAAGACGGGTCATCCCAATCGAGCGTTTCGTGAGTGAAGATGTAGTTCACGCTATTCGTTGACACTACAGGTAGTTCTTCACTGACCAGCTCCAGGGCCCTGCCCGACTCTATGGAAGACGGTGGAGCATTGCCGTCATCGAACTCGTTCCCTTGGGATATCAGAATCACAGAAACCAGAATTGAAGCAATCGAAGCGGCAATAATCAGGGATCTCCTTCTGTGAATCGACCTACCGGCCCTCGATAGCACCCCTTCCATGCCCGCTGCCGCAGAACTCGAGTTTATCTATTTCTCTGGGTGCAGTTTTGATGGCTGGAGCCACTCTGTGAGGAGTACTAACTCCCTGAACTAGTTACGTTCGAGTAACGCTTCCCACTACTAGGACGACCCGATTGCCCCATATCCTTCTACCTCGCTCTAGAAAAGAGCGAACCAATCAAGCCAGGGATGACACCGAATCCACAACTAGCGAGGGATTCAGACCACTTTCCTCCAAATCCTCTCTCGTTGCCTCTCCAGATAGTACCAGTATGCCTTGAACCCCTGCTCTATCGGCCATCTCCATATCTGTATACAAGCGGTCACCCACCATTGCGCAATTGGACGGATCCAGCCCCAGCTCATCGATTTTGTGAAGGATCATCCCCTTGTTTGGCTTACCGCAAATATGGCTCGGCCTTACTCCGGTGGTGGCTTCGAATAGTGCCATGTAGGCACCGGTGTCAGGTAGCCCGCCATCGGGCGACGGGCATACCATGTCGGGGTGGCTCGCCACCATTGGAACCCCACTGTGGAGGTGCATGGAAGCGGTGGCCAATTTCTCGTAATTGATCTCCGTGTCATATCCCAGAACCACGAATTCAGGATCGGTTGAGGCTGTCGAAACCCCACTTTCTTCGAGCATCGCCCTCATCCCCTCGGTCCCCACTAGGAACGTGTCGGCGACTCCTTTGTCGGTTAGCCATGCAATTAGATCATGAGTCGAAAGTAGCACTTCCTCTTCATGGGCGTCGATACCCAGACCCCCGAGCTTTTCCAGGTATTGCCCTACTGACTTGCTAGAGTTATTAGAGAGGAAAAACCTCCTGATGCCCCTCTGTTCTAGTCTGCTCAGGAACTCCGAGGCCCCCTCGATTAGGCTGTCTCCCAGGTATATGGTGCCATCCAGATCCAAGAAGATGGCAGCGACCCCATCGAGAGACTTGTCTAACTCGCTTTCCACGTTCCAATCACATCATGGCAACAATATAGTCTTGAATAGGAACCAAGGACTCCAGAGAGCCTTCTGGGCCTCTTTGTCGGCAATCATCCCAGTCAGCATGTCGCCCATTTCCTTCTTCCTGGATGCCTTGCCGACGAACCAATTCATCAGCCTCTTCCACTTGACTACTTTCTGCAGCCTGTGGGAGTTGGTCAATTCCTTGCCCAGGGTTCCCCATAGATCATTCATGTACTCGATCGCCTGCTCCTCGGGAAAACCATCGGCATGGGAATCCTTGTCGAAGTACTTCGAAGTCATCTTCGCAGAGACAAGGCCGTTTCCTATCCCCTCCCCACTGAATGGGTCGACCAAGCTGGCTGCATCCCCGACGCACATCACTCCCGCTCCCGCAGTCCTTCTCGGTTGGTAGGAGGGCGGGTTCTTCCTGGGGGATCCAAAGGGAAGCTGCCATCCCTTCTGAGAACCCTCTACTATCTTGGCACCCTTGAAGCGCTCTTTGAAAACAGGATGATTCTCGATCACCCAACGCTGCTTCTTCTTCAGGGACTTGCTGGCCCCAGTCTGCTTCCTCTGCTCAGAGATGACCATCCCTATTCCGACGTTAACCACTCCCTCTCGGACTGGGAATAGCCAGAAGTATCCGGGAATGACGCCTTCAATGAAGTGAATCTCAATGGGGCCATTGCTCCCATCGAAGCCACCCACTCCCTCCCAGTACTCTCTGTAACCTCCACAGTAGTGATCATCGTCCCTCATAGGCTCTCCATGTATCCCTTCCACCAGCTTCGTGGCTACGGGGCACCTGTACCCGCCAGCGCCAATCGTAAGCGCTGCAGAGAAACTCAAAGTTGGATTCTCAGACGATCTACCACCGAAACTACCCGAGATTCCAGTAATTTGCCCCCCTTCCTCAAGCACCTCCTTCACGTTGAAGCCTTGGATTACCGAACCGCCAGCACTGGTGACAATCTCGGTGGCCCTCTTGAACATCATGTAGTCGAATTGCATCCTGGGCAGCGAGTAGCCCGCCATCTTCTTCTCGAACTCGTCTTGGGGCAGCATCACCTTGACGGTGCTGCCATTCGCCGAACCGAACACGATAGAGTCGACCATGAAGTGAGGGGTAGACTCGATCATCTCCTTCACACCGAGCTCTTTGACGTGAGACAGCGACTTGCCTCCAACGGCATCCCCGCATACCTTGTCCCTAGGCCACAAATCCTTCTCGATTAGAAGCACCTTGCAGCCATTCAATGCGTTGTAAGAGGCCGCGGCAGCGCCACTCGGACCACCTCCAACTACGATGACATCGAAGGAACTCCCGTTCCCTGGAACGTCTCCTGTGTCTATCGGCCCTTCCCAAGTCTTCATCCTAGTTAGGATGGGAGAGGCACCATCATTCAAAGTATGCCATCGGGTTCATCCGTCAATTGTCTCTCCGACAAACATGGCAGACACTATTTGCATCATTCAGACGACCTTGCCCGGAGAATGGACAGAGCCCATCGTCGGCACGTGGGCCTCTTCCCTAGTCCAAGATGGAATTGCAGCATGTGTTCAGAGGTCTAGAATTACTTCTGTCTACAGATGGGAAGAATCATTGGAGAGTACAGAGGAGTGGAGAGTCCAGCTAAAGACCTCCGCTCACAACAAGGAAAGGCTGGTCGAGGCAATTCTCGCTTCTCACCCATATGATACGCCCCAGATCGTCTCTTGGGATGCCGAAACGACATCGGATTATGCCAGTTGGATTGAAGGGTGAACCCTCTTCGTGACCATGGGCCTAGTGGATTTCCTGCGCCCAGCAAAGAAGGTCCCCTCCACTTGGTGGAGTTCGAAGGACCCAATGAATACGCGACCACGACTCTCAACGCTGGCAATCCTCGTTATCGGGGAGTTCCTGTTTGGCCTGGGAGACGCGATTCTGATTGTAGCGGACGAGGGGAACACACCTTGGACGGTCCTCGCAGAGGGGCTTGCCAATGTGTTCGGGGGTTCCATTGGTCAGGCAACCTTCATCGTTAGCGTCGCAGTTCTGTTCCTCTGGATACCGATTAAGGAGACCCCAGGAATCGGTACCGTTCTCAATGCAATCATCATAGCGGCTACGATAGAGGTCATGGTCCCACTCATCCCTCCCCCTGGAAGTGAATTGGTAGCCTTGCTCCAAGTATTGCTAGGGATATTGCTGATTGGAATTGGCAGTGCGATGTACCTGACGACAAACCTGGGGCCGGGACCAAGAGACGGTTGGATGACCGGATTGCAGAGGGTGACCGGAGTTCCAATCGGGCGAGTCAGGATCACGATAGAGGTCTCTGTCCTGCTCGTCGGGGTCGTCCTTGGAGGTACCTTTGGATTCGGCACGGTCTTCTTCGCATTGGCAATAGGTCCAGTAGTTGCGTCCTGCTTGTCCGTGGCCGGTAGGATAGGCTCCACTTAGTGCCTATTCGGGTAATCATTGGAGCACCTATAGGGAGGTTCATGGAGTAATTACGGGTAGCGGCTACCATGGGAGGGCACGGAGTCATTCAGCGGTATAGGGAGTTCCTGCCCGTTTCAGAGGAGACCTGCATCATTTCACTAAACGAGGGCAACACTCCTCTCATCCAATCGCATAACCTAGTTCAGGCCCTAGGAGGGGGCTTCAGGTTGTTCGTCAAATACGAGGGACTCAATCCCACGGCCTCGTTCAAGGATCGTGGCATGACCATGGCAGTGACCAAAGCGGTGGAGAACGGGGTCCGGGTAATTGTCTGTGCTAGTACCGGCAATACCAGCGCCTCCGCAGCAGCCTACGCTTCTCGTGCTGGATTGACCTGCGTAGTTCTGATCCCAGAGGGAAAGATATCCTATGGGAAGATGGCTCAAGCCCTAATTCACGGTGCCAAGACGATAGAAGTCAGAGGCAATTTCGATGATGCATTGGATTTGGTCAGGGAGTTGGGTACGAGGGACGATATCGAGATCGTCAACAGTATCAATCCCTTCAGGATTCAGGGCCAGAAGACGGCTGCGTTCGAGGTTTGTGACGAACTCGGAGATGCCCCTGACATGCACTTCTTGCCGGTTGGAAACGCAGGAAACATCACTTCTTACTGGATGGGATATAACGAGTACAGGGACGCGGGCAAATCCACTTCACTGCCTATGATGATGGGTTGGCAGGCAGAGGGCTCAGCACCGATTGTCAAGGGGCACGTGGTTGCCTCTCCAGAGACCGTAGCAACGGCAATCAGGATAGGCAACCCAGCAAGCTGGGAACAAGCAGTAAGAGCCTCGGAAGAGTCGTCGGGAGCAATAGACTGCGTCTCCGATGACGAGATTCTCGATGCTCACAGGTTGCTTGCCAGGACAGAGGGCATCTTTGTCGAACCAGCCTCAGCAGCCGGTATTGCTGGCATCGTCAAGAGCCATTCTAGGGGGGCCATTCTCCCCGAATCTACTGTGGTGGTCACAGTTACCGGGCACGGTCTGAAGGACCCGGGAATAGCGATAGAGAATGCCAAGGCAAGCTCCGTAGTAGTCGAACCAAACATCCAATCCGTGCTTGATGCCATTGGAATGGAATGAGTATCGTTATTGCTAACCGGTCAATCGCGTGCCATGGATGACAAGTTCTCTAAACGCGAGTTTTCCACCAAGGTTGTTTGGTCGGGCACCAATAACATAGAGGGTTCGGCAGTCACTCCGATTTTCACCACCTCTACATACAAGCTTACCGATGAGAGATATCGGAAGTGGATGGAGACGGGAGGTCAACACACACTTCTCTACAGCCGATATTCCAGCGTCAACTCAGAAGCAGTCGCCGCCAAGGTCGCAGCTCTTGAGGGTGCAGAGGATGGTGAGGCATTCGGCAGTGGAATGGCAGCAATCTCATCCACATTGCTTTCTCTATTGTCCAAGGGGGACCACGTGGTGACTTCCGCCGATATCTATGGGGGAACATACGGCCTTATGACCTCCGATTTGCCGAGATACGGCATCGAGGTCACGATGGCCGACATCAGAGACCCCGCCTCCTTCGAGGCTGCGATTAATGAGAATACAAAGGTGCTCTATGTCGAGACCATCACAAACCCCGTCCTCAAGGTCTGTGACTTGGAAGAGATGGCATCCATAGCCAAGAAGCATGGACTGGTCTCAATCGTTGACAACACCTTCGCGACACCTTGGGCGTGCCGCCCAATTCCAATGGGCTTCGACCTTGTAATCCACTCGGGTACAAAATTCCTGAATGGGCACACCGATCTCACAGCCGGCATCGTCGTCGGCAAGGAGGATCTAATCAGGGGGGTTTTCGAAGCCAAAGCCAGATTCGGGGGTGCCGCTGATCCACATATGTGCTACCTATTGGAGAGGGGGATGAGAACGCTGCACGCTAGGATGCCAATTCACGCCTCCAACTCTTCCGAGATAGCCCGCAGACTGGAGGAGCATCCAGCCATCACGAGCGTAAACCACCCCTCCCTGTCGAGCTTCGCCGATTACGAGGTCGCTAAGAGGATAGCACCCAAGGGAACGGGCATGCTGTCTTTCGCCGTGAAGGGGGGCGATGAGAATGCCTTGCGATTCATCCGAGCCCTTGAGATTGTTTTCGAGGCAACAAGCCTCGGAGGAATCGAGAGCCTAGTGGAGTGCCCCTTCAACACCAGCCACTCCTTTGTCCCAGAGGAAGTCAGGCTCGAGGCCGGAATCGTCCCCGGGTTCGTCAGGATGAGCGTCGGGATAGAGGACGTCGAAGACCTGTGGTCCGATATCGACCAGGCTCTGAGAGCAAGCCAATTGTGAATGGGTGTTTGTCATGGACATGGCACTTCTGATCGCCACCCTTGTGTTCATCGTCCCGATGTGCATCAGCCCCGGCCCCAATAACGTCCTATGCGCAGCCCATGGGTCCCAGCACGGATTCAAGGGTACGCTGACTCTAATCTCGGGCATGGCCGTCGGCTGGTCCGTCCTAGGGCTGTTTGTGGGCGGAGCTACCGTCTTCATCGAGGACAACCAGGAGTTCTTCGACATCCTGACCTACATCGGTGCTGGATACATCGCCTACCTTTCCTACAAAATCGCAACATCCGATCCATTGGACGAGGGGTCACAGGAGAAAGAGAGACTTGGCTTCTCTACTGGGGTAGCCATACAGTTCGTGAACGGCAAGGCATGGATTCACTTCCTCGTCCTAATGACCACCTTCGGATCGCTCTTCGGAGCTGGGTTCGCTGGAAAGGCAATGTTGGTGCTCTTCAATGTGATCTTTGGGCTTCCCGCCGTGATGTCATGGGCAGCGTTTGGAACCGTGTTGCGAAGGGCCTTCACCACTCCGAGTTCCGCTATCGCACTCAATAGGGCAATGGGAGCATCACTGTTCGCAGTGGCCGTTTGGATTGGCCTTCATTAATGGTGCAGAGGGCAGGATTCGAACCTGCGAAGCACTACGCACTGGGACCTCATCCCAGCCCCTTTGACCGCTCGGGTACCTCTGCTCGGGGCCGTTCTGTGCCGCCCTTCGTATTTCACGATGGCGAACTCGATACTCGGGGGGGTTCCCGTCAGAACTCGATGCCGACCTTCTGTGCCATCGGGGGAATCTCCCCGGTCTTGGCGTAGTAGAACAGAGACGCCCTGTTCACCGACTCGACGGTGGTGAAGAACAGTACGGAAAGCCCGATTCCAAGCAAGACTATCACCACTGCCAACACACCTCCGGCTTCGCCGAGGAACACAAGGGGGAGAACTATCAACACCAATAGCAAGATGACAATGCCCTGGAGAATACCAGTTCCGATGTGGGAGCCAACGTCCTCCCCCCAGGTCTCCCTGAACAGTTTGGGGCTCTCTTTCATCCCGTCGAGGACCCCGGCCCTCTCTAGGACTAGAATCGGGACGATGAAGAAGGTCGCCATCCACCAGGCCACGCCGATAACGAACGTGGCCAGACCGGCCACGATTCGAAGCGGAATGGGCGAATCGCCATCGCGCGCAACCCCCTCTAGGATTTTCAGCAACATACCGACCGTACCGGAGATCACCCCCCAGACAAGTATCTGCGGGAGGCACTTCGTTGCCTGCTTGATTCCGTAGGAGAAGCTCGGATTGGTCCCGGCAGTGAGGCGCTCGTACGCGCTCGCGATAATCGCGGCGTTCCAGAAAACAGTGATTACGGATATGACGAGATAGCCCACGAACGCCATACCCAGATGCGCGGCGGTGACTAGGTCCTCTTCCTGGGCCGTTGCGGCTTCGGAATCGATTACTGCCTCGAGCCCAATGGATCCCGAAATGACCGCCACCGCAGTCACCATCGAGAAGACAGCCGAAAGGAGGGTGTAGACCATCAGTTCCGGGTCTGCCCTCACCACGGCCATGCCAAGTTTAGTCATCTTCCAGCCCCTTCCAATCCTTTGGAAGAAACCGATTCTGCTTCCAGGCGTACTCATCATCATGAGATGCCCTAATTATCTGATGTAATAACTGTGTTCACGGAATTTCCGGCGGAAACGATTGCTTCCTCAATGACCGAGGCGTACCATCTAGACCACCCAGGGCGATTCTCCTCGAGGATCCTCCCGATCTCACCCCCACTCGCAGGCTATCCCAGTCAAGCCCGCTGATCGTGAGGTTCTCGCCCGTTGTTCGCGAGCTTACGCTGGTCTATTTCAGAGATATCCTAACTTCCACATGATCAGATATCCTATGGGAAGCAAGGGTAAGCAGATTGCAAAGGCCCTTCGGAAAGCCCTCCACAGGCCATCCTCATCCCCCTCAGGGATGGTGTCCGCGACCACTACGACCAGCTCCTCGATCATTTCCGCTCCCGGTGACACGCTCATTGCCAACACCTCATTTCTCCGGACTGATAATGATGTTCACGGAATCGCCAATCGAGACTAGCCCCTCTTGCACTACTCGCGCCAGCCATCTCGACCAACCCTCTTCCTGCTTGTGGTCAACCCTGCCGAACCTCCTCTCCATGAACGACTCACCGATCTTTGAGCAGGGGGCACAGGGCTCGCTAAGCTCCAGAATCGCATCACCGATCTCCAATCTCATGCCATCTTCCAGAGAGCTCCACTGGATGCCCCGGAGTGTGAGGTTCTCCCCGGTTGACCCCACTTCTATTGGATGCCCCTCCCCCCTCAGCTCCTCGATTCTCTCAAGGGAGAAGATGCAGACCGCTCTACTGGAATCCCCACCCCGACTTTCTCGGAACACGTTGAAATCACCCTCGACCCCGTTCTTGCTGACCTTGGCAGACCCCACGGAACTCTTGGGCACACCACCTGAACTGATGTTTATCGAGTGAACCAAACCATTCATCCCAAGACCTCGGAAAAATCTATCTCCACATTTAGCCTATCAACCATTTCCAAATATCTCCCTGAGAGTGTTTCGTCCGGCTCGCTCAGATTGTGCTTCCAGAATCTCCATGCGGCAATTGAGAGAGTAGCAAATCGGTGAAGGAAGGGAAGTGAAGCGAGCTCCTCTTCGGTTAGCTTTCTGACACTCTGGTAACCATCGAACAGAGCCTTCCATCGACTCCATACCGGTTCTGCCCCGTCCCATCCGAATCCGACGCATGACATTGCCAGATCAAAAGCCATCGGCCCAATCCAAGCCTCTTCCAAATCGAGAATTGCAGATACTCCCCCCCCGCTCCCGATTACGTTGTCGGGGAACAAATCGCCATGGAGGACCCCCCGAGGGAGATTCGAGGGGAAACCACCCCTCAATTCAGCAATCTGAGAAGACAACATTTCGACAAAGGGATCGAACCCTCCCGTCTCGGAAGACAGCGAAACCACTTCATCAAAGAGATCGAAGCCCATTCTGTAATCCTCAGGAAAGCAATCTGCAACAGGAATGAGATGCATCCTTGCCTGAACCTCACCCAGTCTTCTCAGAGACCCATCGTCTAGCCCTAGGATCCCTCCGCTAACAAACGGAAGCAGAGTCCAGGCAACCCCATCCTTGATGGCCATTCGCTTTCCGTCATTGAGCATAATTGGAACGGTGGTCGGGATCCCGTTTTCGTGCAGATGAATATGGCAGTCAATGACCCTCCTGACCTTTTCAACCGTGTTTGCAGACCAGGCCTTTAGCACTAAGGAGGACCCATCCTTCAGGGAAAGGCGCAGGTTGGTATTGGCCCACCCCCCTTCCAGCGGTGTAATCGACTCCAGATCGCCCAAACCAGCCCTCGAGACGAGCCATCCGGCATCAGCAAGCGAAACCAAGTCATTCGCTCCCATTCTCGGAACTGACTCCCATACGACCTCGAATCTGGCTTTTCCAGTTCGAGTGATCGAAACCAGTCAAACTACCGAATAACGCAATCTCCTCGCATAATTCTTCACCGCACGTCAGATAATGCTGGTCAACCAATGGAACGTATCCTTCCTCCGTGCTCAATATTGGCAATCTGTAGATGTTCAAATCTCTCCTTTGCAGGAATTTTACGATTGGCGATTTGACGAACCCGGGAATCAGTGAGAAGCCGAACATCACGATAGTCCCAACCACCGTGGTCTTGCGGTTGCTTGAGGCCGAGTTAGCGTGTCTGCCCATCTTCACATCATAGTCCCATTCATCGATCCCGAGGAACCCCTCGACCTCTCTGACTACCTCAATTGGTTCGGACCTCATCCTCGAGCTATCGATTATCGTGAACCTATCTAGGTCAAAATGCTCCAACCAATTCCTCATCGAAGTCCCATACATGGAGTCAACACGCAATGAATCGTCCAACCAGGCCTCCTCGAAACTCTCCCAACTTCGGTTGTTTTCCTTGTCCTCGCCAGTGCTTCGAACCATATTCCAGTGGCTCACGGTTCTGGCTACCGGCTCCCTTAGACACAGAACAAACCGGGCCTCGGGGAAATTGGCTTTTATCCTCCCAGGAGCAATGGGGCAGGCAAACGTGTGGACGGATGCGTCCATCTTCATTCCGTCCCCCGAAAAGAATTCGCTGTATTTGGGCCAATCGGGCTCCATCTCGTCCCTCACGAACGTACCTTTGTGCGAAGCGACAAAGTTCGGCTCCTTAGGTTCGGAAAGCGAGATTCCAGGATGCTGATCTAAGACATTTGACAACCAAGTTGTCCCGGCCTTTGGGGCGCCGACCAAGAAAACATCCACTCTCAACGCCTCCACTGTTCCGGTGGGGGCATATCATTTCACTTTCATCATGACTGAGCCGGTCTTTGGCAAGCATAGGCATAAAACGGACCGTTCCCGCCTCTTGGATAACATGCTCATTCTGGAGATGCCGAGAGCGACCGGAGGACGATGAATGAAACTCTCCCTGAAGAACATGCGTCACTTCCTAAGAGACATGGCGAGGACCGTCATTAGGGGCGAACTGGACTCTCCAGATTTCATAATTCTCGATGAAAAGGAAGTAATTTTCGCCAGTGTGGCAAAATCAGCTTGCTCGTCGATCAAGACCTCCATCTGTGGCACCCCACCCGAGGGCGTCAAGATACACCAACACACCTCCCATCTCTCACACGGAAGAATCCCAAAGAAGAAAGGCCAGTATTTCGTCTTCACAATTGTCCGAGATCCGTATGAGAGACTGGCATCCTGCTATCGTGCCAAGTTCAACAGAGATGACGAGTCGACATTCATTTTCTCGAACTATCTGTTTGGCTATCTGAAGAATCATGATTCTTTCGATGAGTTCGTGAGGAAGGTGTCAAAAATTCCCGATAAAATTAGTGACAGGCATTTCAGATCTCAACACAAGATAGTATTCGCCTCTGGAAACAAGGTCGATTTCATAGGCAAATTCGAGAATCTCCCATCTGACTTCGAAGGGATTAGGGCCAAGTACGGATTTGGAGAGCTACCAGTCTTGAACAAGTCATCTGGAAAGTCCGCAGCCGACTTATTCTCCGATGAGACCAGGGAAGCGACATCAAGGAGATACAAGAAAGACTTCGAGTTGTTTGGATATTCCAGTTGAGGAAGTTACACATCCAAGAGCCGGCCTTCTGCTTGATTTGCGATATCGCACTACAATGTGAGCACAATTGTCAAGATTCTTATTACCGAACAACAAAAAATCAACGACAATCCCCCGAAGACAATGAATGGACGCGCTATACGGCTCCTAGTCTCCAAGGCAGCCATGGTTAGAAACGGCGGGGCCGCCCGGGATCTCCTCCGCAACCTCCCTGCGTTGAGCAGAAAGTTCGAGGTGAAATTCTGCTGCCTCAACATTCTGGAAAGCCAACGCCAGCAAGTAGAATCTCTGGGCATAGAAGTTCTCTGCCCCGAGAACCAATGGGAGGTGAAGGGTGGAATCTGGAATGAGATTTCCGCGAAGCAAGACCGAACATCTGGGAAGGCGTGGCAGAATCTCGAAGGCCTCGGGGAACTAATCGAATGGGCTGACGCCATTCACTTAGCCACCGGAGCAGGATCAATGGACTTCACTTCCATGGTCCCAAGCTCCAAGCCACTGCATCTTCACTTTCACGAGTCGAAGTCTGGGGTGTTCGATAGCGTAAGCCACCTCAACAAGGACGGAACAGGAATGTGGCGCGCACGCGTGGTACACGCCTTCCAGTCCTTCTATCACCGAAGGAGGATAATCTCGTCATTCCAAGGATTCAAGCAGAACGAGAAATGGATTATCAGCGCCAATTCAAACTACTCCGCGGGCAAACTAATGGAGGAATACGGGATAAAGGGAGGAGTCCTATTCCCAGTAGTAGACCTATCCGAGTTCGATAGGGAGAACCCGGCAAACGATGACGAGATAATCGATCGATTGAGAGAGTCAAATGACTCTGAATACGTCGTCTCCATTGGAAATATAAGCCGATTCAAGGGAGCCTTCGAAGCAGTCGAGCATCTAGTGGGTTGCTCAGTCGATCTGGTTTGGGTGGGGGGAGGAAGCGAGTCTGAGAACCAGAGTCTAACGGCATTTGGAAGAAAGCATGGAGTCCATGTGCAGATCTTGTCGAACCTAGACAGCGTGGAGTTGGCCACTCTGATGAAGAGGTCGACCGCGGTAATAGGGCTGGCCAACGGGGAGGCATTTGGGCTCACCCCGATAGAATCCATGGCATTGGGGGTACCTCCGGTTTTTGTTGAAGAGGGAGGGTATCGAGACACCATAGTGGACGGCGTGAATGGAAGGTTGGTCGCTAGGGGGGATTTGGCTGGCTGGAGCAAGGCGATAATGGAAGCAAGAGATCCCGAGACAAGGTCAAAGTGGGCCGAATCCGGGCTTTCTAGGATCGAGGAGCTTGGCCTCACTCCCGAGAACTACGCCTCACAACTAGACGAAAGAATACGTTCCGTGATATGAGAAATCCAAAACCGATTCATTCATCTCTGAATCATCAGGACGCTCCAATGGGGAATCTGCGTGTACTTGCCGGGACTTTGGACTGCGAAGCAGATGATTTTGAGTGCTAGAAGGGCCTTGGGGAGCAAGCCAGCAGAGCCGGTTTTCGTCTTGACCTACCACAAGGTCGCAACCGTCCTCTGCAGGAAGGTGCTAATGGCGTCAACCGAAAAAATCGGCTGGAGGTACAATAGCGAGGGCGGTATTGCGACAGGCATCGCAGCCAAAACAGATCTACTGCACGTGATCCACGGTACTGCGACGCATGAGTTCCTGGATTCCGGAAAAAGGGGAATACGAATAATCCGGGATCCAAGAGACGTGATAGTATCTGGTTTCCTTTACCACCAGAGATGCTCAGAGAAGTGGTGCATTAATTCCGGTTTCTCCGATCCGGACTACCCTCACCCACAGGTCCCCCTGCCCCTAGCGCACAGCGATCTGCAGACTAGAGAGAATTTCGTGTCCCGACTGGGTGGCGTTTCCTATCAAGAGAAGATTCGGGGACTCGACCCAGACGAGGGACTAATTTTCGAAATGGACGGATTCGCCAGGATCACCATTGACGAGATGGTCAATTGGAAGGAAAGCGACAACGTCATGACGATCAAGATGGAGGAGCTAGTCTCAGACTTCGACAAGTCTTTCGACAAGCTATTCCGTTGGCTAGGGATGCCAGAGGACTCGATCCCAATGTGCATGGAAATCGCCAGGAGCCACGACATGAACAGGATGCGAGAAGACCAAATCGCCTCGAATCCGCATATTTCGACGGGAAAGCTACGCAAGTGGAAGGAGTACTTCTCAAGCCAAGTCACGGAGGCATACGAGGAGAGATTCGGAGATGCACACCTGAAGCTGGGGTACGAGTAGTATTCCGATGCGGGTTCTCAGTGCGAGTAATTCAAGAATATCACCACCCTCGCCAGTTTTGTGTTCGACCTCGCCTCCACTCTGCTAGGACCATTCCAGGACGACCTAGTCTCGGTTTTCGGCGATTCCTTCGGGTGGTTCGTCGGCCACGCCATCCTGTTGACCACACTAGTGGCCTTGGTGGTCGCAATCAGGGAGAGGGACCACGTCATCAATCACTCAGGAATTGGGAGGAGCGAGGCACTGGACTTCGGAACCTTCCTGTTGCTGACCCTCGCTCTCTTCTTCTTCTATAGCTCAGTGAGCGGCTTTGCATTCGGCCCATCCTTGGCTGTTGGGGCAGCCTCGGCGCTGTTCCTTAGATGGGTGGTCACCATCCTGGGCTAGTGCCGTTAAATGCAATAATTAGCAACAGACACTACACTTTGATCCCCCAAGCAATTTGAGTGGTGGCCCCGGTGGTTTTCTACATCTGCTTCTTGTGGCTCGTGGAGAGGTTCCCGGAACCAGAGGAATAGGGACTAATACGAATACATGACCTG
>CBFIAW010000012.1:0-24891 GCA_965660655.1 Candidatus Thalassarchaeaceae archaeon
GCCATTCAAGTCCGCCCTCATGCTTGGTGAATGCGAACACGAATACCTAGAGCCCAATGAGGAAGAGATTGTGCAGTGCTCCGAGGACTACATCCTCTTCAGAGTAGCCTGCATCCGCTGTGGGATGGTGGGTTTTGCCGGTGGAGATATTGCCTGGAACCCGACTTATTGGGAGGACGAGGCTCCAGAATCAGATTCACAACCTCACAACCCAATTCTGCGCACTAGTGTAACCGATGGTTCACAAACTCCCACTCGTGGCTCCCATCCTTGTGCATGATTAGGTGACATAGCCTCACCTTCACTCTGCCCCGGGATATCGCTAACCGCATGCGCCTCTGGCGCTTGGTCATGGAGGCGAAGTCGAGCTCATCCGCAGCGTTGCCCTCGACGAAGTCGATACACAGGAAGCCCCGGCGCATTTCCACTGCCACCCCGTCGAAGCCCTTGTGCAGCCTGACGAGGCTCTTGGGGTCGAACGGGTAGTCGTCCACGCTGGGTATCATCAGGCCGCGCGCTATCTGGTCGGCGTACAGCCCGTTGTTCGCGTTGATCACCTTCTCTAGGTGCGCGATCTCCCTGGCCTGCTCGGCGATGACCCTGTCCGGGTCCTTGGGTGGGTTGGCCTTGGCGTCCATGCGCAGCAGCCGGCGCAGCGCGGAGAGCACCCTGCTCCTCGCCTTGCCGCGCTTGGCCTCGCCCAGTCTGCCGATTACCGACTGCAGCATCTCCATGGGCACCGGGACCAGCGCCTCGTCACCCACCACGGCAGCGTTCTCGACGTGCTGGCGCCCCAGCACGGGGGCGAACCAGTCAGTGCCGTCGAAGGTCACCGCGGTCCGGTCCGCGTCGAGCGTGCCGATGCGCCTGTGGTTGGCCGACCCCATGGCGCAGGCGTAGATGCCGTACCCCCTAGCGCCCTTGCCAACTCTTGCCAAGTCGTCCCTCAGCTTCCTCTCAGCCCCCTTGTTGAAGCGAATCAGGGAACCACCCCCTCTTGACCGAGGTTCCGATTGGAACCATGGTCGCTCCCGGGCTCGGAACCGCCATGGTTCCCGTCGAAGGTAACCATGGTCGTCGGCGAGCTGCCCCCGTTTGCCAAGGGATTCCTTGCCAAGCCCCGGATCATCGCCCCACCCCCGCGAGCGTGGACAGCAGGCTCCGCGCTAGCGCGTCCCTGCCCCGCTCGAGATCGCCCAGCGCATCGGCCGACAGGCCCCTCAGGAGTTCCCGGACCCTGGTTCGAATCCGGGAGGGACTACCAAAACCTAAGGGGTATCTTCTATTGATTCCGAAGGTCCTCAAACGTATATCCAAATTTATCAATTTCCCAAGCGCAAATCTGGTTAATTTTTTCTAGAGATTTATCATCATAGTATGTTGAGTAGTGAGCCTTAGATGCACGGGTTCCAGACTTGGCATTAGGGAGTTCGGCCTTGGGCAATCCAAGTTTTGATAGGGCATTATTCAATTCCGAATCTAAATTTTCGTATCTAATGACCGTATCAACCATTGATTTACCTTCCACCGTGAATAAATGCTTATCGGATAATATTTCTGAGCTAGATTGATCGATAAAATCTGTGAATGTAGTTTCCACATCTAAGTTGAAATAATCTGAATTCTTAAGGCGCCAGAAATATGTTGAAACTACTCGATCCCATGGATTCCTAACAACACAGAATTTATGATAATTAGAAAAAATTTCTTCGCCGATTATCTTACGGATTTTATACGCTGGAATATGGGGATAATAGAATTTATCAAAGCCCAATAGGCCCATTAAATGATCGATAATACCTTTACGATTTATTTTGTAATTCTGAGCGGCTTTGTACCTCAATTTTGATTTGATTTTTTCATCAACTTTCAGAGTAATGATGTCATTAGGTCCGCAATTTACCGAAAGAGCGATCTCTACGCTGGTTCCTGCAGTCTTTCTGGTTTTGATGAAAATATACCTATGCTTATGTGATACTATCATCAATATGAGGATAATGTGAACGGATTTAACAGTACTTATCGAAGAAACCACGGATTGTTCAACCACTACAGGAGGGGTTACCAATTTGGAATCCTCTAGACATACTGGTAGAGAAGTTGGGAGACCCAACTAACCATCATGACGATCATGAACCATCCCAAGGCTAGTTTTACCAATCTCGTGGGTTTCTTCTTCGGTGGAAACGGGTCTATTCCAGCATCCAAGGCCTGAGCAATGATTTCTAGTTCCTCCTCGATAGTCTCGGGAGGTCTCATCTCCTCACTTCTCCGAAGTCGGATCCCATCCTGATACGTAGGACTCATCAAGTGATGCAAAGGCGGCTTCTGTTCCGGACAGGTCTAACTCCAAAGAGCCCATATTCTCCTCAATACGACTGGGATTGCTAGACTTTGGAATTGTGATCGAACCGGAGTCGATACACCACTTTATCGCAGCCTGGGCTGGTGTGCATCCTAGTGATTTGGCGATTTTTCCGAGCTCTGGGTCCTCAACCTTGTGACCCCTGGCTAACGGAGAGTATGCCATAGGGACGGCCCCAATCCCGGAAATTGCTGCTCTGAGAGCTGGCCTCTGAAGCCATGGACTTATCTCGATCTGGTTCACTGATGGCATCAGAGATGCATATGAAACCATAGCGTCTAGGTGATGAGCCCCATAGTTGCTGACTCCGATAGAACGAGTCCACCCTTTCGATAGGCATTCCTCCATTCCGGTCCAGACCGGGGCTCTTGCAGCTAGTTCCTTCGGAGGTGCGTGGACTAGGTACAGATCCATGTAATCGAGGCCTAAGTTCTCTAGGCTCTGCTGGCACCTCTCAAGTGTCTCCTCGTGACTGTTCGCATGGGGCTGCCTGAGTTTCGTGACCACAAATATCTCCTTCCTCTCGATTCCAGACTCCCTTATCGCCTGGCCCACCTCGTCCTCGTTACCATAGGCCATTGCTGTGTCAATGAGACGGTAACCCTTCTCCAGAGCATGCTTAACAGCTGCTTTACATTCACCTGGTTCACCCATCAAGTACACTCCAAGACCAAAATTGGGCATCTCGATCTCGTGCATTTTTTGACCTGTTGTTGTGTCCGTGTTGGATATAGAAACTGTCTCCATGCACTGCGAAGGCTAGCATGCATATTCAATCGTTATCGTAGCGAGGTTGAAGCCTCGAATCCCTTCGAGTACCCGTGGATGAATTGCCGGAGGGCCTCTCGCTACCCCCTCTCGAGGCGCGCGCGCACATCCCCTCGGCATCAGTAATGCTTAGCAGAGAAGCAGGTGACGGACATGAGGTCCTGATGGGCCACAGGAGTTCTGAGCTCCCTGCATTCCCAGACCTCTGGTCATTCCCAGGAGGAGGAGTTAGCAGAGTCGATAGAAGATCTGCAGAAAGACACCCAGAGTGGTTTTCGGAAATGGGAGAAGACAGGCTTTCCGTATTCACCCTCCTAAGGGAGATGGTGGAGGAAGTCGGAATCTCTCCCGACGGAAAGGGGGGTTTCTTAGAGGTGGACGACGAGGTTCGAGGGATCGTCTGCAAGGACAAATCCGGATGGCTGGAGGTCGCAGAGTCAGGTATGATTTCCGCTGATGGTTTCGAATGCGAAATAATCACAGAGAGAATCACCCCTCCCCAGTCGCCTACAAGATTCCACAACCTGTTCTTTCACGTTTCCCTGGGAGATTCAGGAGTGGAGCCGTCATTCCCACCTGGAAGGAGTGAGTTCGATGAGTTTCGCTGGTGGAGGCCGGAAGAGATCATCGAGTCGTGGGAGAGGAGCGAGTTGCATGTCCCGCCCCCAATATTGACGATATTCAGGGACTTGCTAGAGATAATGGGAGAAATGGACATGGTTTCTGCCTGTGCGGAGATGGCCGAAGACCCCCCATCAGGACCTCATAGATTCGAGTATGGGCCTGGGGTGGAGTGCATCCTGATACCTACGAATACCCTGCCTCCGTCCACACACACAAACTGCTTCGTCCTCGGTGAGAGGGGCGGTCAGAGGGCGATAGTCGACCCGGCGATCAGAGACGAAGAGGGTTTCAATCTGCTAAAGGACAAGGTGGAGGAGATCAGGGGCGATGGGAGTACCATCCTGTGCACCATCTTCACCCACAGGCATCAAGACCACCTAGGAGACATGGGGCTGATATCCCAGATTTACCAAGCCCCAGTTTGGGCGAGCGAGGAGACCCTGTCGGCCCTCCCTGACGTCCCGGGGGCTAGGAAACTCAGCGAGGGCGACATAGTGTCCATAGACGGGCCCAGTGGGAGATCGGACTGGAATGTTCTGGAGACTCCGGGTCACTGCCCTGGGCAGATCTGCCTAGTGGGTGAGTCGGGAGTCGTGGCGGCAGACAACTGCACCATGGTGGGCACCATACTGGTACCATCGAGCGATGGGGACATGGGGGCCTACATCTCAGGCCTGGAGAGGCTCAGGGACCTTGGTCCGCATACGCTCTTCGCAGGCCATGGCCCTTTGATTCCAAATCCGGAGAGGACGCTGGTCCAGTACATAGAACATAGGAAGACGAGGCACGCCAAGGTCCTGGAAGCAGTGAGGTCCGGATGCTCGTCCCTTCGAGAGATTGCCAGTTCCGCATACTCCGACACCCCCGGGGCCAATCCGGCTCTAGCCGAGGATCAGGCCCTTTCGCACCTGAAGGAATTGGTCAGAACGGGAGAAGTCAAGAGTACGAGTGATGGCTTCCATGTCTGAAAATCCCCTCGTCAAGGTTCAAATCCAATCACAGTAACAAATGGATTGCGAGGGTCTGATGTGAGAAGAGAAGTAGTAATCCGTCCCAACCGACAAGGGATGTACCTCGTCGATGGGCACATCAATAACGAACCAGTTAGATTTCTGGTAGATACCGGAGCTACTCGATGCGCGATGACTGATGAGAAGGCCGATGACATTGGTCTGGATTGGAGGAATTGGGAAAAGGGGGTGTCTTACACTGCGGGAGGAACGACTGAAACATGGTCTGGACACCTCGATTCCGTTAGAATTGGAGATATTGAAGTCAGAACGGGACTAATTGGAGGAATACTGCTAGACATGGACTCAGAGGTGTATGATGCACTCCTAGGGATGAACTTCCTAAGTCAGATTGAATTCACGCAGGATGATGGGGTGTTAATACTATATGACGACACCGATGGAACGATGCCCGAGGATAACTCAGACAGGTGGTGGGACAAAGAAGACACAGTCCCGAAGGAAGAAGTCGAGAAAATAATCAACGAGTCTGAGATTAAAAGGCTCAGCAGGGAGGAGGAGTTAGCTCAAGCAGAGCACGAGGCTAAGCTGGCCGAATTAGAAAAGAGGGAGAGGACTGCTAAGGGAGTACCAGAGACGCCATTGGCGACCGGTGGCGGAGGACAACCCACAGACCCATCTGTAGGGGGTGTCCTTGGTCTTTGGTGGCTTTCACCTGGAGAAGCGGTTTCGATTGGATTAGCAGGCATGCTAACACTATTCTTCTTCGGGATGGGGAGTATTGTCACTGCTGGAGAGTCCGAGTGGAACTCGACCGACGGTACGATCCTGAAAAGCGAACATGGGTGGGAAGTATGGGAGAATTGCGATGATTACGAGTGTTGGGACGAGATAGAATGCTACGCATACGTGGACTATTCCTACAGAATAAATGAGTTCGAGTATGTCAAGATTGACGTCTACCTAGACATGTACACCGAAATGGACTATCAGGGAGCGGAGTACAACTGTGCCGACTATGTGGAGATAGGCAGATTCCCAGTTGGAGGAGTGGTACAGGTATGGTACGACACCGAAAACCCGGGGGATTCAAATTTGGATAAGCCCATCACCGGTAGCATAATCATATTCTTTTGCTGCATGCCGTTTTTCCTACTCATCCTAGTGGTTACTCTGGTAAATGCAAGGTTCAGCAACGGTCCCAAGTACTCCGAAGTATCAGCAGTTCCGGGTCAGCCGGGGCATTCAGTTGTCCACCACCATCACGGAGGCAGGGGATGGGGTTCAGGGAACTACTTCTTCTTTGGCGGGGTACCAGGTGGAAGAGGTGGAAGGCGTCACTTCAGAAGGAAGGTTACAGGTGGGGGGCGCAGCAGAGGCGGCGGCGGTCGCAGCAGAGGCGGCGGCCGGAGAAGGTGACTCCCCAGAAAGAGAACTCTGAAATCAGAGGGATTGTTCTGAATATCGTGAAAGGTCTGTGGAGCGACCCGCCTGATTTGGATGGAAATGTCGCTGATGAGCATTGGATCGAAGTGGAATCAGGAGTTTCGATAAGGGTCCTGATTTGGAAGAAAGAGGAGATTAGCCCGGATTCCGGAACCGTGGTGATGGTCCCCGGATGGGGTTCGCTCTTCGAGGGATGGCGTCCATTGGTCACGGAATGGGTCAAGAGTAGGCACCTGATTTACATCGAGACCAGGGAGAAAGCCAGTTCGAGGTTCAGCAGGGGCATTTCCAAGGACGACTTCTCCATCGAGAGGCACTCAAGGGACATCGCAGCCGTTCTCGAGGCCATGGATGTAGATCAAACGAAGATTGACTGGTACTCGTCCTCCCTTGGCTCGACTCTCCTAATCGATGCGTTCCAGAGGAGGGATTTGAGTGGGAGGAGCTCGGTCCTCCTTGCCCCAAACCCAGACTTCAGGTTCCCACTCTGGTCTAGGATTATCATCTACTCTCCGCTCCCTATGGTGGCTTTCCGTAAGATGGTGGGTTTCGTGGCCTGGGTAGTGGACAGGAGGACGAAAGAAGAGGGGCAGAAGGTCCGTTATCGCAGAGCACTCCTTGCTCAAGACGTCCCGCGGATGCTCCTCTCTGCTAGGTGGAATCTCGGATACAGCCTTCCTGAAGACCTCTCGGTAATCAATGTCCCATGCGCGGTTATGACTGCCGCATCGGATACCCTGCATGACTTCGACAAGGTCCAGAGAATCGCAGATTCAATTCCAAACTGCGAGATGATCAAGGTCCCCTCAAACCAGTATGCCCACGAGCCGGATGTCCTGAAGGAAATCCGTGAATTCCACTCTTCCCTCCCATGAGACTCGGATTTCTCCTATCGATTCCCTGATGAAGGGCGCCGTTCCGGACGATAATGAGAATCATGCGAAGTCAGTCATCCTCTTTCGAAATCGCACGAATAGTGCGAGAGATGTCAGGCATGGTCGGTGCGAGAGTCAGGAAGGCATACCAACCGCACTACGAACAGATAGTTCTGAGGCTGAACCGGAAGGGGGAGCCATCTACTGATCTAGTGATCGTGAGAGGTCTGAGAGCATACGCATCGAACAGAGATAGGCCGATGCCGACACAGCCCTCACAGTTCGCAATGATTCTGAGGAAGCACCTCAACAACTCCCGGTTGATCGGGGTCGAGCAATTCGGGTTCGACAGAGTGATTCGTTTGGAATTCGAGCATGGTAGGGGTCGTCTAAGCCTCGTGATCGAGTTGTTCCGAGATGGTAACGTCCTGCTTCTGGATCAGGATGGAGTGATCATCCGGCCGCTTACACATGCCAAGTACGCCAGTCGTTCACTGAAGAAGGGGGAGATATACTCACCCCCTCCAGAGGCAGTGGATCCTAGAAATCTGAATAGGGCCTCTCTGGACGGGATCCTAGATGGGAGTGACCATGCTCTAATCAGGACCCTGGCCTCAAGAGCGAATCTTGGTAGAGTCTATGGCAGTGCGGCATGCTCAATCTCCGGCATTGGTGAGGAGACGCAAGCCAATTCACTGTCCGTTGAGCAGAGGGACTCCCTCGAGGGTGCTCTGACTGAGATGCTAGGTAGTCTCGATGAGGGGGAGGGGGGAAACATCTGGCTTTCTGATGCAGAATCCAAGGCCTCTTGGATGGATTCCGACAACGAATCGGAAAGGGACTCGGCGGCGGCTGGAATCGTCGAGTTCTCCCCAATTAGCCTACCATCGATGAACGAGGAAATGAGAGTGGGCGTCAGTAGCCTCTCTCATGCCTACGATTTCATCTTCGGTTCTCACGATGCTGCAGCATTCATCCGAAGGGAAGAGGAGAAATTGATTGAGACCGGTGAACGCGCGGAGGACGAAAGTTCGAAGCTGACAAGGAGAGCATCACAGCAGGAGAAAGCGATAGAGAGATTCAATCAGAGAGCGGTGATCACCCAGGAGCTTGGCAAGTCTATTCAAGACAATTGGGAGCACGTTGATTCAATATTGGCCCAGCTTAGTGCGGCAGTAGAAAAGAGAGGTTGGCAAGATGTTGCAGAAATTGCCCATGAGGTTGTTTGGGTAGACAGTGTAAATCCGTCAAAGCATACCGTAGTTGCATTCCTTCCAGACGAGGACGGTGATCCGGGGGCCAGCGTCACTCTAGAGGCTTCCAAGACTGTTCATCAGAATGCCCAGAGGTACTTCGAAGAGGCTAGAACCCAGAAGAACAAGGCAAAGGGGGCCAAAGAGGCTCTGAGGAAGACCGAGAGATCCAGGAATACTGCCGAGAAGAAGGCTGCTAAGGAGGCAGCCTCAGGGAGGCTCAAGGGGAGAAAGAGAGCTAGGCGCTTTTGGTTCGAGAAGTATCGCTGGGCAGTGGTATCCGGGGGGCACCTGCTTATTGGGGGGAAAGATGCCAAGGGAAACGACGTTTTGGTCAGAAAGCATCTATCGTCCAACGACCTATACTTCCATGCAGACCTACATGGGGCTCCCTCTTGTTCTCTGAAGCTCAAGGATGGTCTGATTCCCAGTAGCTCACAGCAGGGAATAGTTCCAGAAGGTGTGGTGTCTCTACAGATTTCTCAAACCCTAGGAGAGGGTTTCGAAGATGCTCGTGAATTGGGTGATTCAATTATCTCTGAAGCTGCTCAAATCTCCGTTTGCTGGTCCAGAGCTTGGGGTAGTGGTGGTGCTGCTGCGACAGCTTTCCATGCCAGATCAAGCCAGGTTTCCAAGACGACAGAGACCGGGGAGTCTCTTGCAAGGGGGTCATTCGTTGTACGAGGAGAGAGGAGTTGGCACAGAGATACACCTCTTGAGATTGCAATCGGATTGGCAGTGGTCAATGGGGTTCCTCTTCCCGTCTCTGGTGTACCCAAAGTTATCTCGGAGATGTGCCATAGGTGGGCGAAGGTAGTCCCGGGTAGGGAGAAAAAGGATAGTGTCGCGAACAGGATCTCGAAGTCTACGGGACTCGGGCAAGAAGACTTGCTTTCCTGTCTCCCTCCGGGTGGTTGCTCTGTAGAAGACCACGGGCTAATTCAGCCCTGACTTCGAGACGTCCACTCAGGGGCAGTGATTGCGTAAAGAGACGAGTCTGTGTAGTGGTCATACAACCACTCCCTGTCCTTAGAAACACCCTCGAGTCTCATTCCCAATCTCTCGGCAACCTTTCGGCTTGGGTAATTTTCCACTGCCGCCTCGATCACTGATCTATGGAGCATTAGGTCATCGAAGCAGTGTTCGATCATCCTAGAGCATGCCTTGGTAATTATTCCCTGGCCCGATGAAGACTGAGAGACCCAGTACCCCAGGCCAAAGCTTCTGTTACTCCAATCAACCCAGTTCAGACTGATCACTCCCACCAGATCTCCAAATTGTCGAATAAGGTAGAAGAAGAAATTGTCATCTTTTTTCTCCAACTGGCTCCTGATTAGAGCAACCTCATCGTCCACTGATGTAACGTCATCCAACCAAGGCAGCCACTCCCTCAGGTATGATCGATTTTCATCCACTATGATAAACAACTCTTCCGCATCACTCTCCACTGGTGAGGCAATTTCCAGACCGTCCTCCACTAGTAGTGATTTTGCTGGCTCTGGATGGGGGGAGTCGGGGTCTTCCGGCCAACCCTCCCGCCTTCGCATCAACTTAGGCTACGCATTGGAGAGTTATAGCAGTTTTAATTCGACGACAACGCTTCAAGTGGGCTGCCTTATGCGAGGCTATGAGCGGAAGCGGGGAGTCGGGCAATTTGACTTATGGTGACTATCTCCGACTCCACGAATTATTGGATTTACAAGGTGATGAAAGAGAGATTTCTTCCGACGAGATGCACTTCATCATCGTCCATCAGACATTTGAGTTGTGGTTCAAACAGATTATTCGGGAGCTATCAGAAACAAGGGGGATTCTTTCACAGGTTCCAGTTCCAGAAGATGACATTCCTCGTGCTGTAGATCATTTGGCAAGGACGACTGAGATATTCCGATTGATGGCAAACCAGTGGACAGTCCTAGAGACGCTCACTCCACAAGGATTCCTTGCATTCAGGGATGGCTTGGGTACTGCCTCGGGCTTCGAATCTTTCCAGATGCGTGAGTTCGAGTTTCTACTCGGGTTAAAGACGGAAGATCGAATGTTTGGAATGAACCCGATCGAGACATTCAGGAAGCTGGCCGAGAGAGGAGAGAAAGACAGTGAGGTCTTAGCCAGGCTAGAGGCCCAGCAAGAGAATGTGTCTCTCTATGACTCATTTATGAGATGGATAGAGAGAACTCCAATAATGGGCTCAAGCTTCGAGAGTGAGGGCGACGAGTCAGTAGTTAGGGATTATGTGAACTCACACTTAGAGGCACATCTCCAAATGGGTAACGAAGCACTGGGGAGAATGTCTGAGATGGCTGAAGAAGTCACAAGTCGGATGAAGGAAAGGTTGGATTCTGCACAAGACTCTGCGATCTCATTCCTTATTCCCGATGGAGAGGTTAGTCGGGGTCGTGCCGGCCTCCTATTCATCGAATCATACCGTGACTTACCGCTTCTAACATGGCCGAGGAAACTGATTGATGCATTCGTTGAGCTCGAGGAATCTATGGCGAAATGGAGGCATGATCATGCGCGGATGGTCGAGAGGATAATTGGAAAGAGAACTGGGACGGGGGGAACAAGTGGCGTGGACTATCTAGATGCCACTGCAAGATATCGGATTTTCAAGGACCTGTGGGAAGTTAGGACAATCCTAGTAAAGCCGCAGAATAGGCCAGATTTGCTTAATGCGGATTTTTACGGGTACACCGTAGATTCGTGAGTAGTGTACTTGCGATGGCATCGTGTCATTGAAGGCTAGGTCGCCAGTCGAACGAGCATGCCTGTTCCAGTAATCTGTGCTTATGCTCGAACTCCGGTTGGCAAGTTCAGAGGTTCTCTTTCCGATTACAGTGCGGTCGATCTTGGTATTCTTACCGTGAAGGAACTCTTGGAACGAGCGGGTATCGACCCAGGAATGGGACTGATTGACCAAGTGTACATGGGGCAAGTCCTCCAAGCAGGTTGTGGCCAGGCTCCCGCTCGACAAGTTGCGATTGGGGTCGGGATGCCAGTAACCACTCCCTGCACCACTATCAACAAAGTATGCGGATCTAGCTTAAAGGCGGCAATGATTGCTGCGACAGAAATCAGGGCAGGAGTCGCCAAAGTTGTGGTAGCAGGGGGGATGGAATCGATGAGCAACGCTCCGCACATAGCAAGGGATGTCAAGAAAGGAGAAGATGTCCCCTTCTTGTCTCTTGAGTCAGTATTGATGGAAGATGGACTGAAGGATGCTTTCTCGGGAGAGTCAATGGGCAAAACTGGCGATACGGTTGCAGAGGAGCATGGAATTAGCAGAGAGGATTCAGACAGGTTCTCTGTACGCTCTCATACACTAGCGAACAACGCTTGGGAAGAAGGGTGGATTGACAAAGAAGTTTTTCCAGTTGGTTCACTGATGAGGGATGAGGGAATTCGGCCAGAGACAAGCGAAGAGGTTCTTTCTGAACTCGGTGCCGCCTTCTCTGAGGAGGGTCAAGTTACTGCAGGAAATGCCAGCCAGGTCTCTGATGGGGCCTCTGCTGTTCTGATCGCTTCAGAAGAGACGGCCAGGGAGCTTGGATTACCAGTATTAGCTAAGATTGTGGAATACACAACCTCTGGAGTTGAGGCGAGCAGGGTAATGTCTGCTCCGATTCCAACAGTGAAAAGACTCCTAAGGATTACGGGAAGGACAATTGATGAGGTTGACATTGTGGAGCACAATGAGGCCTTCGCCTCTGCGTCTTGTGCCATCAAGGGATCACTAGGAATTCCGGAGGAGTCTTTCAACCCGCACGGTGGCGCAATAGCAATCGGCCACCCTCTCGGAGCAACAGGAACTAGGTGTCTGATGACTCTGGTAAATGCAATGAATCGAACTGGGGGGAAAAGGGGGATTGTGACTGTTTGTCTGGGTGGAGGGAACGCTGTAGCTATGATGATTGAGTCCCCATAGCCATCCAATCGACATCAGAACTGAGTCATAGACCTTATTTGGGGGTCTCCGGTCGAGCGCCCCGATGGTTAAGCCAGCACGTGCCCACACACGCTTCGAAAAGGCCAGAATAATCGGTGCCAGAGCCCTTCAGATTAGCATGGGAGCACCGCTCTTCGTTACGGAGGACGAACTGCGCGAAAAGTACAGCCGCGAGTTAGTCCAACTCTATGGCGTCGATGACGCAAAGGAGAAGGTCGTACTTGATCCAATGAAGATAGCGACTCTGGAGTACGAGCAGAATAAGATTCCAATCGACATCGACCCTCACTTCAAGGAAGAGTGAAGCGTTACAGCCCCTTACAGGGAGCGATATCATTTGACTGAATGGAAGGTTTCGAAGAGTCTGACAGCATGGCTGTTGGGGCTGACAATTGTCGTAATCGGGTTAGGAGGACTGGTTCGAATCTATGACGCGGGGGAGTCATGTCCAGATTGGCCGTTATGTTTCGGGACGTTGGGTTTCGATGTCTCGGAGGAAGAGCAAGAGGCTTGGTGGGCTGAGAATCCCGGTGAAGTTGACTCGCGGGGTTCTGGTCACAGATACTCAACATTTCAAATATTCACCGAATGGTTCCACAGATTCCTAGCTGGAGCATTTCTTGGTCCACTCGTTCTTTTGAACTGGTATTTGCTAAGAAAAGAAGAAGATCCCGGCAAGGAAGTCAGATTCGCATCTACTTTGACGGTAATTCTAATCATCTGGCAGGGTGCAATTGGATGGTTGACAGTTGAAATGGATAACTTACATTGGAGTGTTGCACTTCATCTAAGCTCTGCATTAGCATTCACAATTAGCATGTTTTGGCTATGGTTAACTATCACTATGGTTGAAGGGAGAATCCCTACTTGGATTAAGATTGAACATGGAATCTCGAGGAGATGGAGGGGCAGAGTCACTTGGTTGTCCATTGGAGCATTCTTCTCAATCTTCTCTGGCACGTTTGTGTCCACTACTCCCGGTGCCAATCTGGGATGTGGTGTGAATGGAATGCCCGATTCATGGCCTCTGTGTGGAGGTAATCTAATGGGCTCAATGGAAGACCTAGTGTTACAGTCACAAATTATCCACAGATGGTTAGTTGGACTAATGCTGATCTCCATGGGTGCTGCCTCCTACTTCATATGGGAAGAAGGAAAAGAGGTTTCCAAACACATCCTGAGGAATTGGATATGGGTTGCAACTGGAATTTTTGCCACTAATGCTTCAATTGGAGCGATTTACGTCGTCACATGGGACCTGGAGGAAGGGTTCTTTGAATTCCTCTCATTGGTTCATCTAATGCTCGCTTCCCTAACTTTCCTAACCATGGCAGCAGCCTGGATAGGATGTGCTATTTCTACGGAGGAAGGGGCATGATTCCATCTTTCATAGCGGACTACTTCTCATTGACAAAACCGAGAGTGGTCATTCTTCTCCAAATTACTGCAATATGTGCAGTGATTGTTCATGACTCCCTCGGAGGGATAGCTTTCGAAGAGTCGCTTGAAACCATACTATTGGTGCTGATTGGAGGTTATCTCACTGCGGGTGGGGCTAATGCGATCAATATGTGGTACGACAGGGACATCGATCCAAAGATGAGTCGCACAGCAGGTAGGGCAATTCCCTCGGGAAGAATTGCTCCGGTATCGGCTTTAGTTTTCGGAATCTCAATTTCCATCTTGGGAGTAATATGGTTCTACGTCATGACCAATGAAGTTGCAGCCTTCTGGTCCGCATTCAGCATTCTATTCTACGTCCTAATTTACAGCATGTGGCTGAAGAGAAGCACACCCCAGAATATTGTTATTGGCGGTATTGCGGGTTCTACCCCACCAGTAATAGGATGGGCGGCTAGCGTAGAAGGACTCTCCATATCCGATCATTCCTTGAAAGCTTCATTAGAATCTGTAATCGATCTTGGAAGTCCGATGCCATGGTTCATGTTCACTCTTATTTTCCTCTGGACTCCTCCACACTTCTGGGCTCTTGCCCTTTACAGGTCTGAAGAATACGCGAAAGTTGGAGTTCCCATGTTGCCCAACGTAAAAGGTCCAGAACGAACAATTATCGAAATGAAAATATACTCAATTTTGTTAATCATACTTTCATTAGTCGCGCCGATATCATTTGGAGAAAATGAAGTGAGCGAGTGGGTTTACCATGTTCTCAGTGGGACAATACTGGGGCTAAGTGTTTGGTACGCTTCCACCGTATGGAGAATCGATATTTCGGAAGAGCCAGACGAAACTGGAAGAATTGCCAGTGCAGCAAGTTCGTTCTTTGTTTCGATGGTATATCTTGCACTAATGTTCGTTGTCCTGGTTACCGGTAGTTTTGGGCAAATGGGGACTACTATTGGGGCGATAATTGCTATCTCTATCATTGGTAGGGCTGAGTTCAGAGTGAGTTCATAGTTCCCGATGGCTTCAAACACCTAGCGGACCATGGGAGTACAAGGGTGGAACAGTGGAAGAGCATGACCTAATTTATGACTGGAATGCTATCGACTACTCCATCGAAAGAGATGAGTCTAATCACCCGCATGAGTTGTGGTTTGACGATGAAACTCTTAGAGATGGATTGCAAAGTCCAAGTGCAAGAAATCCCACTATAGAACAGAAGATAGAACTGATCGACTACATGGAGAGACTTGGGGTCCAGAAGGTAGACCTAGGGCTTCCCGGGGCTGGCCCATTTCATGTTGATCATATAGATGCAATGCTTGAGCATATGGGAGATAGCGGATACAGTCTGAGACCTGGATGCGCGGTCAGGACTGTAGTCTCCGACATTGAACCACTCGTTGACTTGCAAGCAAAACATGAGAGGCAGATCCAGGCCAGTGCCTTTCTCGGAACAAGTCCGATTAGGCAGTTTGCCGAGGGGTGGACAATGGACAGGATTATCTCCACTGCGGAAAAGGCAGTCACCTTCGCTGTTGACAACGACATCCCGGTGATGTTTGTCACAGAAGATACGACAAGGAGTAAGCCAGAAGAAATTAAGGAGGTCTACTCTAGAGCCATAGAATTGGGAGCGGACAGAATTTGCGTTTGCGACACCTGCGGCCATGTAACTCCAAATGGAGTCAGGAAGCTTCTGGGGTTCATACAGGATGAGGTTATTCCAGACTCAGGAGTCAAAAGGAGAGACATCGAGGTGAACTGGCACGGCCATCAAGACAGGGGTTTGGGTGTCGCAAACAACCTAGCCGCTTACGAGGCAGGGGCCGATGTCATCCATGGAACGGCTCTGGGAGTGGGAGAAAGGGCCGGGAACGCCCCCCTTGACCAGACTCTGGTTAATCTGAGTCTAATGGGGGTGATCAAGAACGATCTAACCGCGCTTAACGAATACACGATGAAAGCGCACGAGTACGTCGAAGTTGCGCTACCTCACAACTATCCCGTATTTGGGGAGGATGCCTTCGAAACCGGGACAGGGGTGCATGCATCAGCGGTGATCAAAGCAATGAACAAAGGTGACAATTGGCTTGCCGATCGAGTTTACTCTGGAGTCCCTGCTGGCGACTTCGGCCTCCAACAGGTCATTAGAATAGGACACATGAGTGGTCGCTCAAATGTAATTCACTGGCTAGAGAGTAATGACTACGAAGCCGAGGATGATTTGGTGTCGCATATGTTCGAAGTTGCGAAGAGTCAGAGAAGAATGATGTCGGATGAGGAAATCCACTCGGCGATATCCGAGTTCAGAGGATCTTAGGATGTTAATCGGCCTTTCAATGGTCATTGAATGGAGAATATTGCCATATTGTGCCGGGAAAAATATCTCTTGGTACGTAGTTGAACCCTGATAATCAACTAGCAACGAAACCGAACGGCTATATTCTTCAGTTTTTCGAGACAAAATATGAGAGTAGCCGTATTGGTTCTTGGAATCCTAATTTTTGCCCCACTGGGTCAAGTTTTAGCAGAGGTTGAGGCTGTTGATTCTGAGCCTCTTGTGTCCAAAGATGTGATGCAAACCTATTCCAGAACAGTTCAGATAGCCTTCGATAGAGTTTCTGACATCGAGTCATACGACAAAGAAGTCCTCGCTGAGGTTGATTCCTGGCTAGTAGTTACTGGGATAGACATAGGAGACCATCACAAGACGGTAGCGAAACCAGATGAAACCGCACCTGTCGAGGTTCTCAAGGGATCTTACATTTGGACCTTCGAAGATCCTAAATCATCACTCGGAGTTCTTACTGAGTCATTTGAACTGGAGGAAATTGAGTCATTCTCTCCACTGCTGGAGAGGACTTTCTCGCCTAGGTTCGAGCCGAATGACCCATACTTCGATGACCAATGGCATCTCAACAACTCCGGGCAAACCAGCGGCGAGGCTGGCGAGGATGCTAGAGTAATGGGCGTCTGGAACTCCTACAACGGGTCTGGTGTCGTCATCAGTGTGATTGACGATGGTGTCGAGCACTCGCACCCTGACCTCTCCCCCAATTATCTTTCACAACACTCTTACGACTGGTGTGGCGATGATCCTGATCCAGATCCGAGCTCGTTCGATGGGCATGGGACGGCAGTTGCTGGGGTGGCAGCAGGGGCGGGGAACAATTCTATTGGAGTGACTGGAGCAGCTTTCGGGGCTTGGATTGCAGGACACAGGCTGATTGCATGTGGCTTTTCAGACTCGACCTCGGCAGATGCCTTGAGTTATGATAACGACGACATAGACATCTACTCGAACTCTTGGGGGCCATTTGACTCTGGGAACATTCTAGAAGGTCCGGGTCCGATTACTGTAGCCGCGATAGAAGACTCGGTATACAATGGCAGGTCAGGACTCGGGAACATCTACACATGGGCTGCTGGAAATGGACTGGATGTTGATGACAATTCGAATTATGACGGTTACTCCAACAGCCGATATTCGATTGCAGTCGCAGCAATCACTCATTACGGTGACCAGTCTTGGTACTCCGAACCTGGTGCAAATATACTGGTCACAGCACACTCGAACGGAGGATCTCCAAACTATGAGGGGATCACGACTACGGACATTACTGGAACTGGTGGATACAGCGGAGGAGATGTGACTCACGACTTCGGAGGAACCTCCAGTGCAACGCCGCTAGTTTCTGGAGTAATAGCCCTGGTTCTTGAAGCGAATCCTGATTTGACTTGGAGGGACGTCCAGAACATCCTAGTCCACAGTTCTAGGAAGAACGATGCTAATGACTCGTCCTGGAACTGGAACGGTGCTGGGCACGACGTATCGCACAAGTTTGGCTTCGGAGCAGTCGACGCTAGTGCAGCAGTTTCGCTGGCAGAGAACTGGAGCAGCAGCGGAGTGGAGAGTAATGCTAGTTTTGGACCCTACATCTCCAATACCGGTATTGACAATGGTCCTAGCACTTGGACCGAATTCAATCTCTCAGTTCCCATTGATTTGCGTTTAGAATCGATTGATGTCGTCGTAGACATCACGCACGATTCCAGAGGGGAGTTGGACATAGTCCTCCAAGCACCTAGTGGACACGAGTCTTGGCTTGCTGAGGAACATACTGACCCCAACAGTGACTACAATAATTGGAGATTTGGAACTGTACAGCATTGGGACGAATCATCACAAGGGAACTGGACATTGAAAGTTAGAGACTCAGTAGCCGGGTCAAACTCAGGGAGTGTTAATTCCTGGGAAGTAATCTTCCACGGAGTCGGCAATGTGACTGACTCTGATGGGGATGGATGGCCGGACTACAACGACAATGATGACGATAACGATGGGTGGGTGGATGTTGACGAGCTGTCTTGCGCGACTGACCCCCTGGACAACAGCTCCACCCCTTCGGACACCGACTCTGACGGGGACTGCGACTACCTAGATGACGATGACGATGACGATGGGTGGGTGGATGTTGACGAGCTGTCTTGCGCGACCGACCCCCTTGACAACGGCTCCACCCCTTCGGACACCGACTCTGACGGGGACTGCGACTATCTTGACGATGACGATGACGATGACGGTTTCGAGGATTCCGTAGAGCTGTCTTGCGCGACTGACCCCCTTGACAATGGCTCCACCCCTTCGGACACTGACTCTGACGGGGACTGCGACTACCTCGATGACGATGACGATGGAGACGGGTTGAGTGATTACAACGAGACAGAACTTCACAAAACAAACCCATTGGATTCGGACACGGATGATGACAGTTTGGACGACTACCAAGAGGTAGTTGTCTACGGAACTAGCCCTTTGTCTCCAGACTCAGATGACGATGGTTTGGACGACTACCAAGAGGTAGTTGTCTACGGAACTAGCCCTTTGTCTCCAGACTCGGACGGAGATGGGATAAGTGACTACGACGAGATAGAGACTTGGTTTTCGGATCCTCTGACGTATGATCCAGACAATGACTCAGACGAATATTACCATTTCCAAGACTGCGATGATGGTGATTCTAGTGTTAATCCGGGGATGCAGGAACTGCTAAACGGAAAGGATGACGATTGCGACGGATTAGAGGATGAAGGTTACAATGAGACAGATCAAGATGGGGATGGCTTGTCGGACTGGGAAGAATTTCATGTTCACGGAACTAGCCACGAAGATCCAGATTCGGATGGAGATGGAATCTCGGATGGCCAAGAGATTGTGGAGTTTGGAAGTGACCCACTGGAATTTGATGCTGATACTGATGGAGATGGGTCCTATTGGTTCAACGATTGTGATGACAATGACTCTAATTTTGCACCCGGGGTTCCTGAGATTCTAGATGGAATGGACAATGACTGTGATGAAGAAACCGATGAGGACTTCTTATGGATGGATTCAGATATGGATGGGATTACTGACTACTCCGAGTTCCACAACTACGCTACTGATCCCGAAAAAGGAGATACCGATGGTGATGGCCTTCCAGATGGGACGGAAATAAATGTGATGATGTCTGACCCACTAGTTCCTGATCCTGACTCAGATCAAGATGGTTGGTACCACTTCCAGGACTGCGATGACGAAGATTTCGATAGAGCTCCCGAGAGACCGGAAGAGCTTGATGGGAAGGACAACGATTGTGACGGGTTTGTGGACGAGGACTTTTACGACATTGATAGCGATGGAGATGGCTTATCTGACTACTCAGAATATCACAACTACAGCACTATGTTCGACTCAGCAGACAGTGACCAAGATGGCATAGATGACGGGACTGAAGTTTCTCGGGGACTCTCGAGTCCAGTTTTCACAGACTATGATAGAGACAATGATGGATTCTATGAATACGAGGACTGCAACGACCTAGTAGGAAGCATTTACCCGGGTGCATCTGAGCAATGGAATGGTATTGACGACAACTGCGACGAGGAAAGGGACGAGTTCGTAAACAGATTAGATCTAGTCATTACAAACCGTGAAAAATCCAGTGGGACTGTATTTCTCAGCAATGGTGAGGTCTATGATGGCCCCAATTCATACGATTGGGCCCCAATAGTGTGGGATTCGGCAAACGAGTCTTTCAGTATCTCTCTGTCTGGAATCCAAACATCGATTGATCCAAACATCGATTGGACGATGAGTGGTTACTCTCTGGAAATGAATACGAGCCAAGATGGAAAGTTGTTGATGCTAATGCCAATCGATTGCAAGAATGCATTCAACGACCTCCAAGTACAGGTCTGTGACGAAGGAACCTCTATCCAGAAGATTAGGGCAGTGATTTCTGAGGATGGTTACTACACCGAAATTGAATGGGAGATAATGGTGTCAACGTGGATTGAGCCACAGTCTGAGAACCGGTTCTTCTCTGTAGTTTCAAGTCCTTCAGGCATAGTTGGAGTAATAGTTCTGCTAATCGGACTCGCTGGTGGTGGTGTTCTACTTGGGACCAGGATCTCTCAGGCAAGAGAGTTACAAGAAGCGTTCGAAGAATTTGCCGTGAGCCCTGAGAGGTTGGCTATCCGTCCAGAGAAAAAGGGAGTTGAACTACCAGCAGCACCAGATTTTACATGGTCGGATGGCGAAAACTGAAGCATCAAAGAAATCAATAAATGTCTCTAACGTACCATAACATACCGAGGATGAAAATAACTCCGAAGATTATCTCAAGAAAAATGAATCTCTTCCACAATTTGATGGATTTTCCTAACAGATCAATTATTCGAAAGATCATGGCCATTCGAATAGGGCTTCGATATAATATAAATCGGTTATGAATAAAGGATTCAAAGAGTATGGCTGAGAGCGTCAATCGCGATTCGCCATGAGCATTCGGAGTTTTCTTGTGTCTGAGCTATTTCTTCGGCCCAACAAATTTCTATATCGAATTTTTCGCCCGACTCCGAAAACAATTCGCTCGATTATTCATCCTCTTTCTTCGGTTGCTAGTTTTCTGAATTCTCCCATCCAAAGAGTGACTTCTGAGAAAGATGAATTCGGCGGAGTTCCAGGAGTTATTTATCACCCTAAAAATAACAGAGACTCCCGAAGAGTCATCGTTTACCTACACGGAGGTGGGTACTGCTGGGGCTCATCGAAGAATACTCATCGGGTAGGATTGTCGAACTTTGCCAGGATCACTAAAATATCGATATACTGCATTGAGTATAGATTAGCTCCAGAGCATCCCTATCCAGCGGCACTGGATGATGTGCAGAAGGCTTGGGATGGCATTGCCAGAAGATTTCCCGACTCAGAGATTATTCTAGCGGGGGATTCGGCTGGGGGAGGATTAAGTCTGGCACTAATGATGAAGATTCGAGACAATGGAGCAAAAATGCCCGATGCATCGGTACTTTTCTCACCATGGACCGATCTAACCTGTTCTTCTGACTCATACAACACTAGGGCCAGTTCTGAACCGATGTTCCCTCGTGTAGCCCCGGAAGATCACGCTAGATACTATGTCCCTGAGAAAACCGATAAGTCGATTCCAGAGATCTCTCCGGTCAATGGGAGCTTCGTAGGTTTTCCGAGAACGCTAATTCTAGTTGGGGATAGGGAGATTTTACTTGACGATAGTAGACAAGTGTGTGATAAGGCGTCGAAAGATGGAGTTGATGTACGACTAGATATTTGGCCGAAAATGTTTCACGACTGGTGGCTATTTGGATTCTTAGTACCTGAGTCTGAAAAATGTCTCCGAGAGGTTTCAAGATGGATACATCTGAGTAACTTGGACAGTTTTTAGTTTCAGTTGTCTTCCTCTTCATCGGTGGAACCAGCTGGACCCCATTCCGCATCTGGAGATCCTCCAGACCACTCTCCGAAAACGGCGATATCCTCAATTTCCTCATCCTCCCTCCAAGGTGGTTCACCATCAGAACCGCTGATTATCAAGCAACCCTCATCATCCAGCCTCTTCTTTAGGGTTGAAACTCCTCTCTTTACTGGAAGAAGATGGCCAATTGGAGAACCAGAGTTGACGAATGGATGTGTAGCTGAGCTGATTAGTAGGCCCCTGATAGGAGAAATGACGTCATGTTGGGCCCCGGGTAGTTCCGGATCGGTTATCGTAGCAACAATTTCTCCCTCCTCTACGAAGCTCCCCGCAGGAGCAAGGACATCTAGAAGCCCGCCTTGGTCGGATCTTATCCATACCGATCCAGAAGCCAGAATTCTAAATCTAGGCTTGCTTGGATATCCCGGTAGCATCCTCAGACTCCTGAGAAGATTGATTATCCCGTACATGGAAATTTGAACAGACTCGGGGTCCGCCTCGTCCGATCCGCCTCCTTCGTAGGTGATGCAGGCAATGCCCTCCTGATTGGCAACCCTTCGTAGCGACCCCCGAGGCCCTTCGCTATCCAGAATCGTCTCGATACCGAAGGATCTAGCAATTCGGTTGCTACTTGCATGGGCCAGATTAGCCCTAATCTGTGGGATGTTTGTCCTCCCTTTCGCTGCTGAGTGGAGATCGACAACATAGTCGCTACTAGATATGAGCTTGCTCCAAAGTTTGTGAGCCACTCTAGAAGTAGTATTGCTGTCAGGTTTCCCTGGAAAGCATCGGTTCAAATCTCTGCCATCAGGGAAGTCACGTATCATTCTCCTGTAACCAGGAAGGTTGACGATTGGAACAATGCGTATTGTCCCAGCTAGAACGCTCGCATCGATCACTTCCTCTGGACCCATGAAGTTAGGTCCACAGAGGTAAGTTAGAGCCAGGGGACCGACCAATTCGTCACCATGAATAGCACCCAAGAGAGTCACTACTGGGCCAGGGCGAGATCCATGAATCACACTGATTGGAACAGGCCATGACTCGCCAATCTCAACATCGAGGAGCTCGTACTCCATGTGCCTTATTGTCCCAGGTTTGATTCTCTTCCTCATGAATACATGATTCTTCGTACCTTCGTTACGAGACCACTTTGTGGGGCTCCCTTCAACCTCTCCAAGAGCCTTTTCTATCTCCTTGCGTCGCCTCATTGGAATCTGATTGGCTATCTTAATCGGTGCGAACCTTCTCTTCTTTGCACGAGGCGGGAGCTTCGTCTCGTTGCTGCTGGCGGGTGGTCCAACTTTGGCTGAATCGCCCTCGCTCACTGTTAGCCCGAGGGATTGGCGAATTAATACAATGCGCAAGGCAATATTGGGAATATTCAATTTCAAAGAGGGTTTTCGATAGTCATGGAGAGGGAGGGCGTGAAGTCTGTTCAGGAACTTCATGCACCATCCAGCATATGTTTTGGTTGTGGGCCATCCAACAGTAATGGACTGAAGATTAGATCTTTCAGAGGGGAAAATGGGCTTGAGATGGAGTTTACACCGACTGAAGAGCATCAAGCGTTCCCGGGGATGGTCAATGGAGGCATCATCGGTACCCTCCTTGACTGTCATGGGAACTGGACTGCAGCAATTGCTCTGATGGATCGATCAGGGGATCTCGAGCCACCCTGCACAGTCACTGCTTCCTACAGTATCAAGCTCAGAAGACCTACTCCTTTCAGGAGCACCCTCCGTGTAACAGGCAAAGTAGTCGAAATTGGAGAAGACAGGGCCAGTGTAATGATGTCGCTTTCGGCGGATGGCAAGGTTTGTGCTACTGGAGAAGGTCTATTCGTGGCAGTGAAAGAAGGCCATCCTGCCTTCCACCGTTGGAACTGATAGACACACGGCATCCTTTAGAACGGCCGAATCAAAGTTCCCCTATGGACGACGGGGGCGGGATGGTAGGACTCGAGGAGTTCGAATTCGACAATCGTCTAAAGAAGATGCTACAGGAAAATTGGGGCATCAGTCAGTTATTCCCCCCACAGGCAATGGCACTCCCCGGTTCTCTCGAGGGAAGGAATCTGATGCTAGCGATACCGACGGCTAGTGGGAAGTCTCTTGTTGCTCATATCACAATGGCGCACAGACTGGCTAACGACTTGAAGGGAATGAGGGGGATATACATCGTTCCCCTCAAGGCTCTTGCTTCGGAAAAATTCGATGAATTGAGTGAGATTTGCAGCAGCGTTGGCCTGAAAGTAGGACTAGCAATTGGAGACAGGAGTAGTGAGAATAATTTAGTCGGAGGCTCTGACGTACTGGTATGCACCAGTGAGAAGTTAGACTCGATGCTAAGATCGAATCCTTCGCTGATGAATGACATTGGAATAGTGGTTGCTGACGAGTTTCATCTACTGCAAGAACCAAACAGAGGTCCGACACTGGAGATACTACTGTCTCGGATACGACATAGGGTGGAAGGGGCTCAAATTCTGGCTCTCTCAGCCACAGTAGGGAATGCCGATGAATTGTCAGAATGGTTGGAAGCGGATCTAATAAAATCTGACTGGCGGCCAATTGCCCTCTACTCTGGGACTCTGACTGGTTTGGACCTTAGATACCACTCTGTCGAAAGCCCAGGGGGAGATTTTGCTTTGCCAGAGCCAAAGCGTCTTGGAGGAGGGGCACAAAAGAACCTCCATTCCGTTTTGGACGACACGATTGATATGAACAAGCAGATGCTAGTTTTCGTTGCTTCGAGATCCTCGGCGCAGAAGGAAGCAAGAGAGCTCTCTAAGCATGTTAAAACTAAGTTAGCGGCGGGTATTCATGGATTCTCGAAATCGGTTACTGATTCATGGGATGCAATGGCAGATGCACTTTCTACAGGAGAGAACGGTTCAGTCACCGTGAAGGCCCTAGAAAATGCAGTAAGGGGAGGAGTTGGTTTTCATCATGCAGGTCTTACTTCTTCGCAAAGAAAGGGCATCGAAGGAGGTTTCAGATCTGGAAATCTGTTGTGCATAGTTGCCACCCCTACTCTTGCCCAAGGAGTGAACCTGCCAGCCAGTAGGGTTGTGGTCAGGGACACAAGAAGATGGAGCACTGTTGCTGCCAGAAGCATGCCTCTTCCCATAATGGAGGTGAGGCAGATGATGGGTCGGGCCGGAAGGCCTGGTTTCGACGAGTTCGGGGAGTCTTTTCTGGTATCAAAGAGCAAGCAAGAAGAGGCTTCTCTAATCGATTTCTACTTCAAAGGAGAACCGGAGGATATCACTTCTAAACTGGCGAATCCAGGAGCTCAAAATGCGGAGGAGGATGGTGCCCTCCTTGCACACATTCTATCCATAGTTGCGACTGCAGGAATTGATGATAGAGACGCAATCTCAAGATTCCTATCGAAGACATTCCTAGCAAGCAAGATGGAGTCAGAGACTCTTGAGATGAGAACAGATGATG
>CBFIAW010000013.1:0-20543 GCA_965660655.1 Candidatus Thalassarchaeaceae archaeon
CATCCAATTGGAAGAAAAAATCCCTTTCCGACCCAATGGACTGCCTGAGGCTGAAGCTCCTCGATATGTTAGGATCAGAGGGGCCGCAGACCATAGAATCACTCAGTAGCCGCCTGCCGTTCCCTTCTGCCCAGGTAGAGTCTGTTCTACAGGAGCTCGAGATGCGCAATCTAGTCTCAATTGGCTTCTTTACACAAACAGACGAGGGGGAGTTCATCCTCCGAATCGATGAATACAGGATTACCGGAGGGGAATTCAATGTCATCGACTATCGAACACTCCAGACTTTGATTCTAAACAAGTCATTCTCGAAGTTCGATGAGCCAGCCGATGCAATACGTAATCTGACCTTCGTGCAGAGGCGAGAAGAGCTACTGCATAGGGTCGAGAACTACAGATTCCGTGATTGGAAGGACATTAAACATGACTCTGACATATACAATGGAAGGCTCCTACACAATCGAGTAGGATACACACTTAGTGAAAAACTGCCAATGCTGATGGGCCTCCGGGGGGAGCCTTGGTTCGGACCACTGGAAGAGGAACTGATAGAGAAGATACCCGAAGAGGGAATTTCCAGGAATGACCTATTCTCTGATTATCCGAAGGGGAAGGAGAATGTGCATATTCAGAGAAGTCTGAAGTCGGCCCTGTCGAACATGGAAAGGCAACTAGTCGTTGCAAAGCAATTCATCGATGTTCCAAATAGGAAGAGGTCAATGGCCATATTCAAGAGGTTGCATGGACGTATCAAACCCTTGCCATTCGACAAAGCACTATCTGAACTAATTGCCAGAATTGGGCCCGTTCGCCTACACACTCTACGCTTATTCGTCTCCAGACCCGTAGAGGAGTTGGCTGACACACTCCGTGAACTCGAAAGAAATGGTTCAATTGCCAGGGTGGTAGCTTTACAGCCCGAACCCACCGACTACTACTCGTCACATGAGGATGCAGAAAGCCTACTCTCTCCACTTCCGGAGGATAGGAAAATGCGCATTCTAGCCCAGTCAGATCCATTCAGCAGCCGTTTCATACAGGAGGTTCGACTCCTCCTCAAGCAGGGATGGTACTATCCAGTATTCAAGGGAGTGGACCCAATTGGGCGCGTCCTTATGTTCGTGGTAAACGACTATCTCGAGATCAAGGACATCAACATCCCGCACTCATACCTAGACGACTTCAAGGAAACTTTTGGAGAGCTACTCGAGAACTACAGGGACCGACTCGTTGACGTTTCTGTACTCCATGCCTTCAATGGCGTACCAGTCCATGACTGCGACGGTAATATCCAGAAAATCCTATCTGAGTTGGGATTCTCCTCCATGGGTGACGGGGAGAGGTACATCAGAGGGGGTGTAGTTGAACCACGATCGAGACAGGAGATCAATAGGTTGCTGTTCTACCATCATTCAATTCATCAGAATAGCAGATGGGAAAACGAGACCCTTGCTCTTGAGAATGCAACAGAGCTCAGGGACGACTTCTCCCTCAGAGGGCGTTGTGAGATGTTCAGGGTCAATCTCGATTCGATGGTAGCCGCTCACCAGTTGCATCAGGGCTCAAATCTTCGAGGCCATCTCGTTTGGGCACGATACTCGCACTTCCAGAATTTACTCTCAATAAGAAACGTACCTACTGATCCAGAGGATGAGGAGATTCTCCAGTTCTTCAGAGACACGAACGATCCAGATTTATTCATGGAGAGGAATGCAATGTCAAGGTCAGAGTTCAGAAAATTGGTGTCCCCTCTCGTGAGGAGCGGCCATCTAATCCAAGACTACCGTGGTGGCTTCCGGACGGTCGAACCGCCACAAAAAATAGATTTGTGGGATGCCAAAAGATCCTATTTGCGGACGTTGGTAGAAGATTACCCAGTAATCACGCTCAAGCAAGTAGAGAGGTTGGCAGGGTCCTCTTTCGCCCCTGAAGAGATTAGTGATGTAATGCATGACTTTGAGGACGATGGGACCCTGATCAAGGGATTCCTTGTAGACGATCTTCAGGATATCTGCTGGGGCCGACTGGATATGCTTGAGGGGACGGATAGAATTAGCCGAACTCGTGACTTGGTCATTCCCCCCTCTGACCCTCTGATACACTATTTCGGAAGTATACTAAGGGAGAGATTCGGGTTTGGGTCTGCATACCTGGTCTTCCACAAGGAAGACCCAATCGCGGCATTCAAGGCCAATACTCGGAATAACAAGATCGAGCTAACTGACTTCGTCGGTGACTCTGAATTGGAGAAAGAGGCGATTCGAGTCATGAAGGAGTTCGCATGGGAGCACGATATGCCACTATCTGGAAAGCTATTCGATAGAATCAGGTCCAGAATCGTCTGAGTCTTCGAGCCAGAACAAGGCCACTAGCAAGGACCCCAGAAATAATCCTAGTCACATGAATTACTGGATTCAGTACCTTCATTACGTGCCTATGAAGCTCTGGCAGAAGGTCGAACAGTGCTATTGCCATCAGGAACATTGCAAAAAGACTAGCCACCTTTGCAGCATAACTATGGGTAAAATCAAAGATTCCCATTCCCGATAGGCTCCATCCTCGATAGGTGTCAGTAAGCCAGACAATTCCAGCATTCCTGAAAACGTTCAGAATGTGTATAGTTGGAATGGCGATCACCAGTGCCCTCGCACGCCTCTTCCAATGCACCGAATTTAGTGCCACAATAGCCCCAATGAAAACCGCCATTGACTGCAGAGCAGAACACGCCAAAATGAATGCAACAATTGACTCTCCTTCATCGTTAACCATGGGTGCGTAGAAGCCCCCCTCTCCCAGCGGTTCGCTCAGCACAAACCGATTCCCCTCCCAATCAGAAACTGGGATGGCAGCCTCTCCGTGCCTTTCAATCATAATCGCACCAATATCGTAACCACCAAATCCCGCAAATTCCAGCATTAATTCGGCACTGACTGCGGTAAATTGGACGAATGCCATGTTGAGGTGTGGCACTCCGAAAACAATGTAGTAGGGAATCATGGACCAAACAACGAACCCCCTCAGCCACACTATCGTCTCATCGTTTTCTCCCTTGGTAGTCCACTCCCAATAGGAAATCGCAAGACCCGCTGGAAGGGCCCCGGCAGTCATGAATATCAGAACAGGATCAGATATCTCTACGAAATGTTCAGAGTATAAGTAGAAGAAGAGGCCAATTAACGGCCACGAGACAATGGCAGAGCCTTTCGCATAACCCTCTGAATGGCGATGAAATGCAATTGCCATCAGGATCAACCCAAATGACCCGATCAATAGCTGCATGGTGACATCGGAGATTCCGAAACTACTGGCGAATGAGCCCACAACCGATGATATCGGGTCCTCCATGGCCACTTCCTTTCATCAACCCGTAAATAGGATGCCCCCTCCCGAACTACTAGAGATATGAGTTTCGACTTCACTGAATTCGCCGAGTCTTACGCTTCTTCACTAGTGGAGGCAATAGAGAAATTACCCGTTCCCAGACTAGAAGAGTTCTGGAAGCTTGTCCAGAATGCACGCGACTCGGCCTCAACAGTCCACTTCATTGGCAATGGCGGAAGTGCAGGAACTCCTTCACATAGTGCAGGAGATTGGTCCAAGGAATTGACCCTCCGAACAATTTCTCATTCAGACAATTCTTCCTCGCTGACCGCTTGGGCAAACGATACCGATTACGGAAACGTGTTCGTTGGCCAACTCTCTACTTTCATCAAACCTGGAGATTTGGTGGTAGGGTTCAGTGGATCTGGCAACTCTGCAAATGTCGTTAACGGAATCGAGTTCTCCAAAAAGAACGGCTGCAATACTGTTGCGATCACGGGAAATTACAGAGGTTTGGGGGGTGGAAAATTGGCTGAAATAGCCGAATTATGCATCTTAGTTCCTTCGCAATCAATGGAGAGGATTGAGGATATGCAATTGATTATCAATCACATCATAAAAGAGGCCGTCAAGTCGAATAATGGATTGTGAGAAAATGCTGCCACCCCATAGGCACGGTTCTTCACTCGAGGACCCATTATTTCTCACTGACTTGCCAGAGCAGTCAGAGTGGTCCGGGAAAATTGCGTATCTTGATCGTGATGGGGTGCTGAATCGATGGAGGGAGGGTTACGTGAATTCTCCCCAAGAACTGGAACTCCTAATTGGCTCAGGAAAGGCCATTGCCATACTAAGGAGAATGGGTTTCAGGATTTGTGTAGTTACCAATCAGTCCCCCATAGGAAGGGGCATATGGGGGCATGATGTCCTAGAACAAATTAATGAGAAGTTGCAGGAGTTACTATTCGAAGAGGATCCCAATGCCTTAATCGATGTCATTCTTTACAGTCCCTATTCCCCCTCTGACGAGTCTTGGTCCAGAAAGCCGAATCCTGGTATGCTAGAAGCAGGCAGGCAACTAGTCGATAATGCAGACAGATTCCCTGGTAAGCCGAACAAACTCTCATTCGGCGATGATTGGATGGATCGGCCAAGTGAGTCTGAATCCATACTGGTTGGTGACAGGGAATCCGACATTATCGCCGCAGAGAGATTCGGCGTCAGAGGAATCCTATGTGACTCAGAATCAGGGCTAGCAGCAGTAATCGGTGAGATTGCCTCCAGCAAAGAGCGGTGAACCCATTGAAGTGCCGAATCGGTCTTGATGACACTGATCACATTAAGGTCGGTTGTACAACATCAAGTTTCGACCACCTCCTAACCACAATCTGCGAGCGTATGGAGTGCCACATCACCGAAAGAAGGCTCGTTAGGCTTTGGCCATTCGCCCATAGGCGAACCCGAGGCAACGGGGCATTGGGGGCAATTCTAGAAATTCCTGAGGATAGCGCAGAGCATCTGGAACAAATTTGCAACGAGTGGTTCTCCAATTTGTTGGTCGAAATTAGCAATTATCCATTTTCTGAAATCGCAACATCGCCGTGTTTAGTGATTTCCTTCTTTCCAGTTCCAAAGGATTGGTACTGGGATGCAGTTAGGAAAAATGTCGATTCTGATGCTTTGCTAGATGAAGCCATCCAAAATGGAGTTATCGTGATTCGCTCGGATTCCACGTTTGGGGTGGTCGGGGCGTGCGCTGCCATTTCTTGGACCAAGAACCACAACTCCTCATGGGAGCTAATTTCTTGGAGGGATAAATCGAGGGTAGGAACACCTAGGAAGGTCTCATCAGAATCTGTATCAGAGTTGGAAACTCAATTTCCCGAGACGTTCCTGAATCGGGACCCCACCAAGGGAAAGAGCATGATTGCCCCCCGCACCCCATGCCCAGTTCTATACGGGATTCGTGGATCCTCGTACTCTGGTGTCGAAAAGGCGCACCATTGGCTCCAATCTAGGGTCGACGTAGAGGAATGCCATTCTTTCGCTATTCATCGCACAAACCAGCTTAGTGATGACCATATTGCATGCTCACATTCTGGAGCTGTAGTCTCATTGCCGAAGGAGACTAGGGGTGGCCATGCATACATTTCTGTATATTCTTCAGGACGGGCAGTCAAGCTAGTTGCTTTCTCTGAGGGCGGGCCAGTGAATAGACTCCTAAGGTCTCTTATTCCAGGGGATAGAATTACCTGGGCCGGTTTGGTTTCTCCCGACGGATCAACCCATTTGGAGCGAATAAAATTGGATTTCGCAACAGCTAGGATCGTAGGGAGGCCTATTTGCTGCTCTAGGACAATGCGGAGCTCTGGCCGAGGTCAAGGGATACGCTGCCTGTCATGTGGTCGGATAGAGAGAAAATCATGGTATTGCACTGATTATGAGAGCACAGTTGAAACTCCCGTGGGAGAGTGGCTGGAACCGTCGCCGTCGAATCGTAGACACCTATCTAGGCCACTTTCACATGGTTTGCCGGGGACAAACTGAAACGGCCCCCCCGAATCCCATGTCATGGTCGGACCTAGCGAGTTATTGGCAGCATTTGTTATGATTGCGATTACAGGATACTTAGTGTGGACCGTTCTAGGGATTAGACAACGAAGGATGAAGTTTGCAGCCGATGGTGGTGACGACTACAGTGGTGAAGCGAAGGAGCCCACTGCTCTGATAAATCCCGATGAAGAAGCCTTGGAAGATATGGATCAGTTACTGGGACAGGCAGGATTCTCCATGCCTGAAGAAGAATAGTCAGTAAGGATAATCCCTCTTGTAGACATGCGAGTAATGTGACTGAGGGGCAGAGGTCGATCGAGAGAATCCCACGACGGGACCCTCCTGAGTTCCACCAATCCGAAGCTTCAATGATTGGGGGGGTAATTGAGGATGGCTTCCTCAACGTCGCTTTGGACGATGCAAACCAGTTCGGCCCCCATGCGATGATCATGCTCCTTGGGATAGTTTCAATCTTGACCGGCTTGGCATTGGGTTTGGCCATGATTAACCCTATTATTTCCGTTGTATTTGCAGTCAGTATGATTGGGGCTTCTTTCATCGTCTTCATGCGCCGGAAGAAAGGGAAGGTCCCAGGAAAATTACCATAGATTTGACCAAAGGAATTAGGATCTGAGTAGTCGTTTACTAAAGATTACTCTTTCTGAGTCATTTTTCGCGCAATTGAAACGGCATTGTCCACGAGTTCCCCCGATACGCCAAGATGTCCACTGGGTTCGAACAAGACATCCAACTGTCCAATGTCAAAGATGGAAGATATAGAATCAGACTCGGAGCAGACGACCTTCAGATGCATGCCCTTGTCCATTGCCTCCATAGAGGCCTCCCGCAGAACTTCGTGCGCCTCGTCTCTTGGCATCCCGGAGTCGACTAGGGCCAGCATCAGCCTCTCCGCCATAACTAGGCCATTCTGTCTTTCGATATTCTCCATCATCCTCTCACGGTTTACTGCTAATCTAGAAAGTACCCTGTTACACTTGTCAAGGATGTCATCTAGAAGGATCATTGAGTGAGAAAGGGTGAATCTTTCCGCGGAAGAGTTAGCCAAGTCCCTTTCATGCCACAATAGTGCGTTTTCGTAAGATGGGATGATCATCGATCTCACAATTCTAGCCAAACCACAGGCATTTTCCGCGGTTATCGGATTCTTCTTGTGCGCCATAGTGGAAGAACCAACTTGCTTCTTGATGTCAAACGACTCTGCAACTTCCCCAATCTCACTTCTTTGCAGATTCCTAACTTCCTGTAGGATCTTCTCGACACTAGTGGCAACATTTGACATCCAGCCAACCCATTCGATATACCGGTCCCTTCCAACCACTTGTGTTGTTGCCACGGGAATTCCAAGCCCTAATTCAGTGAGGATTAGGCTCTGTAACTCGATAGCACCCTCTCCTTGAGCAGCCCCAGTCCCCACAGCACCCAGGAACTTGCCTGTGGTGGCCCTTGGCGTAAGCTCCCCAAGCCTCTCCGCGTGCCTTCTGAATTCGTCTATCCATACCGCGACCTTGAGTCCGAATGTAATTGGGACAGCCGCCTGTCCGTGAGTCCTTCCAAGCATGATAGTATCACGCTCCCTCTCAGCCATATCACACATTGTCGTGATAAGCAAACCAATCATCTTCTTCTGCAAATCTATGCTATGCTTGATTTGCAGTGCAACAGCCGAATCTACAATATCGTTGCTGGTAGCCCCTAGGTGGACACACCATCCAGCCTCTCCTGCAACCTCGGCAATTGCTTTGGTAAGTGCCATGATGTCGTGACGCGTCTCCGCTTCAATCTCATCGACCCTATCGGCGGTGACTATTCCCGGGTCGGAAATGTCAGCAATCATGTCATAGTGCTCCGGGCTAACCCTCCCCATCTTGCTATGGGCCCAAATCAGGGCCCTCTCCACTTCCAGCGAACGAGCATGCCTTCCTTCACGAGACCAGATTTCCTTGGCAACATCTCTTCCATACCTGTAATCCAAAGGGGAAACCGGCATAACTACGAGTCTTCCGACCGGGGCCTCCTGTTTGAGTCTAGCGATTTCAAGAAAGCCTGCATGATTTGACTTCAAATACGCCCCTTGGACCATCCCACACTGTTTCACCCTCTAGCAATATCTTCCTTCTCATGTGGGGTGCTCCGATGACAATTGTCTCAAACTCACCGCCCTCCCCATCAAGATTGAATCTATATTCTTCAGAAATGTCTGCTAACACTCCCAAAGAATCGCTATCTAGCTTTCTTCCAACCCATCTTTCATCCATGCCATCCGTTGAAACTGAGGTGAAGACAACATCGAACCCATGTACCACTAGGGACTCCATGTGGTCCAATGGATCCTTGTGCCACAGGGGGCAGAAAGATCTAACTCCAAGTCTTTCGCACATCATCTCAATTCTTGTTTTCTGGTAGTCGGAGCGAATTGCACCAACTACAATGCCATCAATCTCTAGAGGTCCTGTGTGGACCTCAAGATCCCCGGGGGCATCCACTCCATCGGGCCAACAATCCTCGAGAGCGACAGAAGGGATCTTTTCGCCGCGGATTGCCATCTCTAAGTCGTATACCTCATTCTCCTCCTCACCATTTGAGAAAACGGGTTTCCAAGTAGTTCCCATGGAGGCTGCTTGGAGGCCCGCAATCCATGAATTCTGCAACTGGAACATCATGGAGTCCTCTCCACGAACTAGCACGGTGACTAGGGAAACTACTTCCCATCCCTGGAGCCTCGCCCACCAAGTGGCATATGTTGAGTCCTTGCCCCCTGAAGCCAATACTGCGACCTTCATACTCCCGCCAACAATTTTTCACATAATGGGCACTTGATTGAGTCTTCCCCCGACCAAGATTGATAAGAGTCCGTTCTGGCATGGGGTCGATTGCGATGCAGCCAAGCGGACGAGGATATGACCACGGAGTCTCTACTTTCTCCCCTGATGGGAGGCTGTATCAGGTTGAGTATGCACGAGAATCCGTCAAAAGAGGGACAACTACAGTAGGCCTGGTTTACAAAGACGGCGTAGTACTTATCGTAGACAAGAGAGTTCAGAGTAAGCTAGTAATTACCGACTCAATTGAGAAGATGTATCAGATAGACAACCATGTTGGCATCACGACTTCAGGACTAGTGGCAGATGCACGACAATTGGTTGACAGGGCTAGAGTCCAGTGCCAGGTCAATCGAATGACATACGGGGACAATATCCCCGTCTCTACATTGGTGAAGAAAATGTGTGACTATAAGCAGTCATTCACCCAATATGGCGGTGCAAGACCATTCGGAACAGCACTCCTAATAGCCGGTTTCGACGATGTCGGTGCCCACTTGTTCGAAACCGACCCATCCGGAGCATACCAGTCTTACAATGCTGGGGCAATCGGACGCGGAAAGGCTACTGCAATCGACTACTTCGAGGCTAAGTGGAAGGGTGGACTCACTCAGAATGCAGCAATCAAGATGGGATTAGAGGCCCTTCGAGAGTCACTTGAAGAAGATCTGAACCCAGAAACCGTGGAGATCGGTTGTGTCGACAAGGACGGTTACGTCAAACTTGACAGGGAATCAACCCTGAAACATCTTGGCAAATTGTCTTGATACCCCATCATCATAAGCCAAATCCCTCATCGGCTTCCATGGTGAGCCTCGATGACGCGGTCCTAGCTCGCCTCGAGAAGGGAGGGAGCAGGTACGAGATACTAGTTGATCCAGTTTTGGTCGAATTGTGGAAAGAGGACAATGAATCTGTTGAATTTGGTGAACTTCTCGCCATCGAAGAAGTATGGTCCGACGCTAGGGCAGGAGAAAGGCCAACTGGGGAAGCCCTGGAGAAAACTTTCGGAACCTCTGATATTTTGGCATGTGCTAGAATAATTCTGGATAAGGGGGGGATACAGCTAACGACCTCACAAAGAAAGCATATGGTAGAGGAGAAGAAGCTCCAGATAATCAATGAGATTGCCAGTACGGCAACCGACCCGAAGACAAAACTCCCACACCCGCGAACAAGGATAGAAAACGCTCTCGAGGAGATTCGATTTTCGGTAGATCCGTTCAAATCAATAGAGAGCCAGGTCGAGGATGCAGTTGCTGCTCTTCGTCCAGTGATTCCGCTCCAATTCATCACAGTTCGTCTCGCATTCATGGTACAAGGCAAGGACTATGGCGGAGTCAGCCAAATGCTAAGAGACTCGATACAAAAAGAAGAGTGGATGAGTAATGGGAACTGGGCATGCGTTGTTTCGGTTCCCGGTGGGATGAAAAACGACATTATTGACAAAGTAGCCTCTAGGTCATCTGACGTAGAAGTAAGGGAATTGGACTGATTGGGCTAACATCTCCAGCATCAACGGTTATGAACAGTGGGCCGGTCGCGCGGCCCGATAACATGACAAAAAAGAATGGCGCGGCGGGGCCGCGAGAAAATAATCGAGGGCAAACCCTCGTAGTGCCTGGGGAAGACCTAGGCGATTCAGAAGGCTTTGAGGCCGGGCATGGTGTAATGGCCATCTCTGGTAGACTCAAGGCAGTAAAGCAAGGAAGACTAAGGGAAAAGGGCCGTTCAATATCGGTTGAGCCCAGCCACACTAGGTATATCCCCCGACCAGGCGACCTGGTAATTGGGTACATTGAGGGTTGTACCAACAACCTATGGTTCATCGAATTGGGTGCACCGTTTAACGCAATCCTCCCAATGAGCCTTGGCCCAGGGAAGGTCGACTTCGGCGGAACAAGGTCAGTAATGGACATCGGAGATGCCGTTCTCTGCCGAATACAAGAAGTTGAGGAGACACACTCAAGCGTAGTCACAATGAAGGGGATGGGGTTGCGAAAGATTAGATCAGGTGTGATCGAAGAGATCGACCCACATCTTCTTGGCCGGCTCATCGGAAAGGGCGGCGAGACATTAAGAAGGCTGAAATCAGAAACAGATTGCCGGATTGTCGTGGCAGACAACGGTCGAATGTGGGTCGACGGCGAACTTGATGGAATTCTAGACGTCCGTAACAGACTCTCAGCAATATCTGGAGACTCCAAGGGGGGTGTAAACTGATGGGAGGTTACGGAGACATGCAAATGATCGATGAAAACGGACTTAGAGTAGATGGGCGCTCACCTGGAGACATTAGGGATATAACAATAGAGACCGGTGTCATTCCCGTCGCTGACGGCTCTTGTAGGATGACTTGGGGCACTAATGAGGCGATTGTGGCAGTCTATGGTCCAATGGAGGCTCATCCTCGAAAGATCCAGAGGCAAGACAGAGCCGTACTGGATGTCGCATACAACATGGCCCCATTCTCTACTACTGATAGAATGCGCCCCGGCTTCAATCGCCGGAGCAGAGAAATCAGCAAGGTTACCAAGGACGCCCTTGAAAGCGTTGTACTGTTGGAACTCTATCCCCGTTCAAAGATACGTGTCACTATCGAAATCGTCTCAGCGGAGGCTGGAACGAGATGTGTCGGGCTCACGGCAGCCTCAGTAGCTTTGGCCGATGCAGGAATTCCAATGACGGATTTGGTCGTCAGTGTCGCCAGCGGGAAGATCAATGATGTAGTAGTCTGCGATCTGAACAAAGAAGAGGACAACTACGGCGAAGCAGACTTGCCAATGGGTATTCTCCCTAATTCTGGAGAGCTAGTTTTTTTGCAGATGGATGGAGACCTCTCTCAAGAAGAGTTCAAGGAAGCTTGGACGTACAACATGGATGCTGCTCAAGTCGTCCATAAAATGATGGTAGAGGCCTTGAAGGGGGGTGAATCTCAATGACTATACCGATCGTTCCAAAACTTCTCCGTGCCCATCTCTCAGAACTTGCTGGAAAGAACGCTAGGATAGATGGCAGGTCACAATGGGAAGGCAGAAAAATAGAAGTTGAGCATTCAGTACTACCCAGGGCCGAGGGATCAGCCAGAGTAAGGATGGGTGATACGATCGTTCTCGCAGGGGTCAAGTTCCAGATAATGCAACCATACCCCGACAGACCAAATCAAGGTGGCCTCATGTGTTCTGCCGATGTTCGCCCCATTGCCGGGCGGCATTGGGAAGCAGGACCACCGAGTCCAGAGGCAATTGAACTTGGAAGGGTAGTGGATAGGGGGATTCGTGAATCAGGTTGTATAGATGTCGATTCTCTCTGTATAATCCCAGGAGAGAAGGCATGGCAAGTGATCCTCGATCTCTTCGCAGTATCGGATGATGGAAACCTCTTCGACGCTTTCGCCTTAGCAGGAATAGCTGCACTCAGGAATGCCACTCTTCCCGCAGAGCGGTTTGAGGTGGGCGAAGACTACCCGCTACCCGTCTCCAAGACTCCAATAATGTGCTCTTACCACAAGGTAGGGGGGAGATTCGTGTACGACGCATGTGCAAGGGAAGAGCTTGGGGGCGATGAGCGAATCCATATCACCCTGGGAGACGACGATAACGTCCATTCCCTACAGAAGGGTCTAAAGGGAATTTTCACGGCCGAGGAATTCGCCGAAATCATGACCGATGCCCAAGGAAGGACTAAGGAACTCAGAAAAATCGTAGATTCATTGTAGGTGTAATAATGGCAAAGAGAACCCAGAAGGCAGGAGCAACAGCTCGATTTGGTGCTAGGTACGGTGTCAGCGTTAGACGAAGAGCTGGATCTGCTCTTTCCAAGAAATCACGGAAGTACACTTGCCCTAGTTGCCATTATCCAAAGGTTCGAAGAAAGGCTGCTGGAATTTGGGAATGCAGGAAGTGCGATCACACATTCTCCGGAGGTGTCTGGGAGCCCTACACCAGAGCCAGTGATGCCAATAAGAGGATAATTAGAAGGTCTCTTGAAGGAGCTACTGCGACTGATATGACAGTAATAGCCCAACAGGCTGCACTTGACTTCGAGAGAAAGATTTCCGAGAGAGATTCCGATGCAGCAACAGAAGAGGAATGATTCGGTTTCACTCGAATTGCTATTGGAGCACGCCGATTCTGGACCTCTTTCTTCTTCTCTCGTAACCGAGGCCGATTTTTCACACATCGACGGAGAGATTTCTGTATCTTTGGCATCTCATTCATTCAGTGATCTTCGAGCTCGATGGAACTCAATAATGAGAGCATTAATTGCCTCTGAGCAATCCCTTGAAGCAGCGAGAAGGGGGGAATAACATCAACGAGCAAGTGACAGCCGAGGAAATCCAATCTCTAGCAAGAGAATTACAGATGTTGAGGAGTCAAATACAAACGATTTCATCGCAATATTCGGAGTATGGGATAACTGTGGAAGAACTTTCCAAGCAAGACCCAGAGAGGCCGGTTTATCGCTCCCTAGGAAACATTCTCCTAGAGGTTGAAGATCGCGATTCACTTGAATCAGAATTGAAAGAAGCTCAAGAGGCACTGAATGAGCATCTTGCTAGGCTCATAGAGAGGGAGGAAAGCATCCGTAAGAAGTATGAAGAAATGGTCGAGAGCTTTGAGGGGGCGTGAACCTCGAATGGGAAATGAAGCCGAACCCGCAGAAACTCCAGTAGTAGATTATAACCTCTTTCAGTCATTTCTATCGGAGGGTAAAAATGAGCAAGCTTTGGAACTAAGCGAAGGAATACTAGCAAAATCGAGAAGACTGAATGATCGGGATTTCGAGGCAGAGGCCTGGATTAGGATGGAAAGGGCACTTTTGGGAGCAATAAATCCGAAGGAGGTTGGTAACGAGTTGCGTTGGTGCGTCGATCGCCTGGCTTCGGTCAACCCCGGCTCACCAATGCATGGGCTTGCTCTGCTAAATCTGGCTTCTTGGCACCGTAATTCGAACGAGCAAATGATGGCTCTAGTGACTCTCTCCGATATATCTGCAGATGCAGGCCATCCAGTAGATGTGATCGGACTGGCTCGTTTAGAATCAGGGAGGATCCTTGTTTCTATTGGTGACCTTGACCCGGCTATGAGGCATCTCTGGATGGCAATGCGGAGGCTTTCTTCAACGGAAATGCCAGCAGAGGCAGTAGTTTGTGCAATGGAATGGCTAGACATAGCACTAGATGATGTTGACCCCGAATCACCAACTATGGATGCCCGGATAATAAATGCAAAGCCCCGAGAAAGTCCAGGTCTGACGTCAACCCCATCAAACCCAGTAGACATAAAGGAGTCAGTGGAAATAATCCTCTCTAACGGGCTAATCGACGTTTCAGGTGAGAGGCGGGATGATCTAGGTTTGGTCTTGGATGCCAGTGATGCCCTAGGGGAGACAGTATGGAGGGAGGCAATAGAAGACAGGCAAAAAGAAATTCAAGACCCAAGACTGATTGAAGTGCTCCAGTCATGATTTCTTATTCTTTCAATCTCAACGTCACCCCAAGCAGAATTCTCCGGAAGTTGTAGGCACCAACCTACTTCTTCGATCGCATCATCAGATGACGCCCACGGATCCGGACTCACTGGCACTTCGACATGGACTAGCACGACATGTCCCCCTGGGATCAATTTCGACTCAATCGATTTTGCAGTGCCGAGAACCCCAGTTTCCTCGAATAATTCTCTAAGTGCGGCCTCTTCTGGTGATTCATCTTGATTCAAACTGCCCCCGGGTAACTCCCAACCTCTGATTTTGTTCTTTACCATAATCCAACAGTCACCCTCTTCGTCAGATACTGCCCAGACAACTACAAAATCCATCTTATCCCTCCATCTCTTGAAGTAATTCTGCAACCTTCTCTGCCGCACCTTCTATCCCTTCGGCTGCCATTCTTCTAGCGTGAAAGAATGCCTCAGTAATCTTCCCTTCCACTCTGAGCCTATCGATCTTTGAAAAAGTGCCTAACTCCTCCATTTCATCAATAATTTCCGTCTCTTTTTCTTGCTTGGGATTCGATATTCTCCCGAGCCTATCGAGGAATGCTGCTCTGTCCGAGATAGAGGGAACTATCCACGGAGACCCACCGCTCCCCGCGACCATAGATTCCATTCTTTGCTTGAATCGTTCTCTTGCAGTAGAGCTTGGAAAAACACTCTCTGCTTGGTCATAGCAAAGCCAAGCATCGTCGTACTGTCCTCTCCTCTCATACACCATTCCCAGTTCCTCCCATGCTTCGTGGTTAATTGGCCTCTGAGAGAGAAGAACCTTTGTCAATTCTAGAAAGGTTTCTTCGAAACCACCTCTCCTAACTCTCTCCAATCTTCTTGAGAATAGGACATTTGCTCTTTGGTCCGAAACATCCAGGCCTTTCAGCCTCTCAGAAAAAGCACCCATCTCTTCCGGATCCCCCCCAATCTTCTTCCACCATATGTCTGGGTCTAGCGGATCAGTAGAAAATGCTGCAGACAACAATCCCTCACATGATCCAATAATGTCTTGGTTCTCCAATTGCATCATCAATTCAGGATCCCGACCTAGAACAGAAAATAGATCCGCTAGAACAGCCCTAGCGCCCTCTGAATCCCTCATCAATACTTTGATTTTTATCAATGTCTTCCAATTTTCCTCATTTGTGAAGTCGTAGAGGACACTCTGCTTAGCACTCTGCTCGGCCCATGAAATGTTGTTCTCACTATCGTCTTTTATCCTTAGGAACTTTTCAGCTTGACTTCGATACCTGTTACCAAGGCTTCTCCTAGGGTGTTGGAGGGTTTTTGAAAGAACTTCATGATCTCGCATTTACTCGTCTCACAGAACAGATTCGAAGGGTGATCTATCAATGCCAGGTTCGATGGTTGCATCCATGCCGATCTTACTCGTAGTACCATCTGGTGACCTACTAGGGTCTAAACTTGAGCCCTTCTGATTTGATAGAATTAGTGTATCTCTATCGGGTTGCCAACGTGTCATCAGGGCCCATTCTACTCTAGAAGAATTTGTGACATCAATGTCCTTGTCGACTACAATAACTTGTTTCATAGATTTATGACCATCCAATGCTGCCCGAATTGCCTTCATGCCGTCGCCAATTTCCTCCGGAACGATCTGAACGACAGATGACAGCCATCCACTGCCCCCGTCTGTCAGAAATACATCAGTGCAGGTCACAACTTCCGAGACGGCTGTTCTGATTGTCGGGGCTCTTGGCATCCCCATCAGTGTCATGTGCTCCACTCCTGCTGGAATCAATCCATGAAAAATAGGCTCATCCCTATGATGGATAGCATCGTACTCGATTACTGGCTCAAGTCTGGTGTCGTCTACCGTTCCTGTAATGTCCACATATGGACCCTCTTCTCCGGAAGAAGTTGTTATCCTTGCCTCCATAGCATATTCTGCATTCGCCGGCACGGCCACTCCATTAGCTAACTCTACCATTTCTAGCTGAGTCCCATACAATCTCTCATGAAGTGCTGCAGCAACTCGCAACTCGTCTAGGGGTTCATCAAATGACATTGCAGCCGCCAGAAGAACCACCGGGTCAGCCCCATTTACCACTCCTATGGGGACCTCATCATTATTCTCTTGAGCCTCGTTGACCATTGTCCTGAGGTGTCTGGGGACCAGTCTAACACAAGTGCTATCACGGCTCTTGACTAACTGCCTGTGGAATGATGTATTCCGTAGTCCGCCATATTGGGCTATAATTATCGAAGCAGACTGATACCTGCCCCCATCTTCCTGGTAATGCCAAGGAATTGGCAGTTTCAATAGGTCTGCCTCCTCCATAGTATTCTCTAATACCGGGGAAGCACTCCGTTCTACGAGGATTGGCTCAGCCGGATTCTCCATTGCCCAAGAGAGAATATCTATCAACTCGCTCGGATCTACTTCAAGTGCCTCACAGAGCCTATGGCGAGTAAGTATGTTCATTGCAACACAATGACCATTTGCTTCGATAATATCAGTGAAGAGAAGGGGTTCGTTTCCAGAGGAAACAGATTCCTCTCTCATTTCAAAATTGACACTAACCGGACCCCCGACAACCCGACTACCGTCGACAAGATCCCTGAATCCCATGCTGCAGTCCGGAAAACTAAGCCGCTTGAATGTTGGCTCCTATTCTTGTCTTTTGGGCCAATCTATCGCATTGCCCACCCGTCAGTATCATAAATGGAAGTCAGGTCGCCGAGCCGTCATTTTGAGGTATATGCTTGGGACGAGGCCTTTTCTCCGGTTCGAAGATGAAGGCAGATCGTAAGAGGTACAGGTGGAAGGAGAGGAAATTCCGCAATAGACAAGCCAAGCGAAAGCATGGTGGCGTTCTGAAGCACGACCCCCTCCGCGGTAGCCCTCAGGCCAAGGGAATCGTAATTGAGAAGGTTGGCTTCGAAGCCAAGCAGCCTAACTCAGCGATTAGGAAGGCAGTAAAGATTAGCCTAATTAGAACCGGAAACAGACTAACTGCATTCGCGCCGGGCGACGGTGCAATCTCTTTCATCGACGAACATGACGAGGTTATGGTCGAAGGTATCGGTGGAAGCAAAGGGCGTTCGTATGGTGATTTGCCCGGTGTCAGGTATAAGGTGATCAAGGTCAATGGAGTTTCACTAGACGAAATGGTCCGAGGACGCAAGGAGAAACCAGTACGCTGAGGTGTGTTCTAATGGATGATTCAGAAGATAGAGCACAGGCCGAAAATTCAGAGGCCCCAATTGAGGAGGCCCCAATTGCAGGTATCGGGACGATGGTTTTCGGTAAGTGGGACGCCAGTGAAGTAGTGTGTAGCGACCCTGGAATTTCCAGATATGTCAACCTGAAGATGATTGGAGCGCCTCACACTGGGGGTCGCCATGCAAATGCATGGTTCGGGAAACAGGATCTGTCAGTAACCGAGCGATTCATCAATAATCTCATGAGATCCGGCAAGTACAGTGGGAAGAAGCAATACTGCGCCAAGTCTCTGGATGAGGCATTTGATCGTATCAATTCCAAGAGTGGCGAAAACCCACTGCAGAAATTCATTGACGCAATCACAGAAGCAGCTCCTTGCGAAGAGACAACGAGGGTACGAATGGGTGCAGTCAGTCAACCCAAAGCAGTCGATTCCTCTCCAAGCAGAAGGCTCGATGTAGCACTGCGAAATCTGGCTATTGGCGCGGCATCTGCAACAATGAAGAGCAAGAAGTCCCTGACTGAGGGAATAATTTCTGAGATTTCCAAGGCGTCGGAGGGCGATGTCAACTCATTCGCAGTAGGAAAGAGGCACGAAGTAGAGAGGATTGCAGCCTCAGCCCGATAAGTCCATTTTGCCTCACATTTATCCCATTACTCGAAACCTCTCAATTGTCTTTATGAACCGTTTTCAGGTCGGAAAAATTACTGGATGAGAATATGGGTCGTAAGGAAGACAATATCAAGCGCGCTACAGAGGTAATGCACGTTCGCGAGCGAATTAGGAATCTAGCCATCGCAGCTCACATTGATCACGGAAAGACCACTCTATCGGACAACTTGATTGCTGGCGCAGGGATGATGTCCGAAGAGCTAGCAGGCAAGTCCAGAGTATTGGATTTTGACGATCAGGAAAGCGCCCGAGGAATAACAATCAATGCAGCCAGTGCATCCATGGTCCACGACGTCAATGGGGAGGACTACCTGATTAACCTGATTGACACTCCTGGACACGTCGATTTCGGCGGTGACGTAACCCGTGCGATGAGGGCTGTCGATGGCTGCATCATCCTCACATGCGCAGTGGAAGGGGCGATGCCTCAAACTGAAACCGTCGTTAGGCAGGCACTGAAGGAAAAGGTTCGACCAGTTCTCTTCAACAACAAGGTAGACCGCCTCATCAACGAGCTTCAGGTAACTCCAGAGGACATGATGGCAAGGTTCCAAGAGCAAATAAAGAAAGTTAACAAATTAATCAGGACCTTTGCACCCGAACAGCACAAGACGGACTGGCAGGTCGACGTTGCCAAGGGGACTGTTGCCTTCGGTTCAGCTTACCACAATTGGGGCATCACCGTACCATTTATGCAGAAGACTGGAGTAAACTTCACCCAGATTTTCGAGTACTGTAATAACGAACAACAAAAAGAGCTCGCTAAGAAGGCTCCAGTCCACGAAGTTTTGCTGGATATGGCGGTGGAAAAGCTCCCCTCGCCATTAATTGCTCAAGAATACAGGATTCCGAACATTTGGCAGGGGGATCAAGAATCTGAGGTCGGCAAGTCCATGATGAATTGTGATGCCGATGGCCCCCTCTCTTTGATGATTACTAAGATATGGATGGATCCCCATGCAGGAGAGGTAGCAGTTGGCAGAGTATACTCTGGGACGATAAAGCAGGGGGAGACTGTATGGGCAAGTGGAGCCGGCAAGGCCGAACGGGTCCAACAAGTCAGCATGATGGTGGGCGGGGACAGAATACAGGTCCCTGGAGTGTCCGCAGGCAACATTGCTGCATTGACTGGTGTGAGAAGTGCCGCTGCGGGAGTGACTGTAACAAGGGAGAAGGACGAGACTCCCTTCGAGGCAATCCGGCACTACTCCGAACCAGTAGTGACAGTCGCGATTGAGCCAAAATCAATGAAAGATCTACCCAAATTCATTGGTGCATTAAGAGGTCTGGCCAAAGCGGACGCTTCCCTATCCGTTGATGTCGCCCATGAGACTGGAGAAGCTCTCCTCTCGGGAATGGGTGAACTCCACCTTGAGATAACCATCTATCGTCTGGAGGAGGAGCAGGGAATTAAGGTAAACCAGAGCAATCCAATAGTTGTCTACAGAGAGTCAATCGGGAGCGATAACAAGGGCCGGGCTTTCGAGGGTAAGTCACCCAATAGGCACAACAGATTCTACGTCGAGGTAGAACAGCTTCCCGAGGAAGTCATCAATGCCTTGAGGGAAGGGCATTTCGGAGACGGACCAGTAAGAAGTAAGGATGCAAAGGAGGTTGGAAATAAGTTCGGAGAGCTCGGGATGGACAAGGATCTGATGCGGAAGATATACGCCATCAATGCCACAACTGTCCTTGTGAATGACACCAAGGGTATTCAGAATCTCCACGAAACAAGGGAATTGATTATTGAGGCTTTCAACGATGTTTGCAAGAAGGGCCCCATTGCCGACGAACCGCTCACTGGGGTCTTTGTTCGCTTAGTGGATGCAAAGCTACACGAGGATGCTATACACAGAGGTCCAGCTCAAACTATCCCAGCAGTTAGGAATGCCATCAAGGGCGCTTTACTCAGAGCCAATTCCGTACTTTTCGAACCAATTCAGAAGATCAGAATCGATGCACCCACAGAATGGGCCGGAGGGATAACCCGGCAGTTAATTACCAGGAGAGGCGTAATCGAAGATATGCCTGTAGAAAACGATGTAACTTGTGTAATTGGCAAGATGCCAGTAGCAGAATCCTTCGGGTTCTCCAACGATATTAGAGCCGCAACACAAGGAAGGGCGGTCTGGAACACCGAGAATGCGGGTTATGACCAAGTCCCCCCAGAACTATTCCACAAAATAGTTGGCGAAATAAGGCAGAGAAAGGGTCTCAAAGAAGAGATTACCGGTGAGACCCAGTACACAGACTGATTAACTAATCCTAATCAATTGAAAGTCCGTCAATTCCCTCAGTATATCTACCGCCTGCGAATTTGGCAGTTTGTTTAGGCATTCATGTGCCAACGAGTGATGGTGCATGGCCTTGTTTCTTGCATAGTCTATTGACCCCGAAGCATCTAATTCGGTTACAGCCTTGGATAGGCTCTCATCAGTGCATTCGCCTGATCCAAACACCTTTGTGAAATGCGACAAATCTTC
>CBFIAW010000014.1:0-4610 GCA_965660655.1 Candidatus Thalassarchaeaceae archaeon
TTGTAGTCATCATTGGGACCTACCTGTCTGAGGGCTCATTGGGCCTGAAGTATGAGTCGGAACCGCTCTCGAGTGATGAAGAGGGATTGGTAAGGACGATTCTGGAAATGCACATGGATGGTGATGAGCATGGGAATTGAGTTCTCCGAAGCACTTCTGCTGGTTTCGGGCGGGTCTCTACTATTCTCCTTCTTCGCCCTAGTCCATTTTGCATCCACTTACAATCAACACAATCGCTCACTTGCAATATTGTCTGCAATTCTAATCGGGACCGCATCTCTCTATTCCGCTACCATCTCAACCGGTCACGGGCCATTGACAACATTGGAGGGCGCAATGGCATCTGCAATCATGGGGATAATCGAACTATTGCCTATCGTTTTGGCAGTCGTTACGACGGTATTGTTCAGGATAACCCTCTTAACAAAACGGTCGGTGGGCGCGTCGTCTTAGTGGGTGAAATGCATGTCAAAGGGAACGCCAAGCATGGGCAAGAGGCAGAAATCCACCCACATACGCTGTAGGAGGTGCGGGCGTCACTCGTACCACAAACAAAAGGGACAGTGCGCAAGCTGTGGATACGGAGATACAGCCAGACTCCGGAAGTTCAGGTGGAACAAGCGCAATAGGTCCATGTCCCAGAAGAAGTAAGATTAGCCGGAAACGCCTAAGTCTTGATTGTCTACCCGAGAATGATTGCCGATGTGCGGAATCATCGGAATAGTTTGCTCGCCGGGGACGCAAGTCTCAACTTCAGTCTATGACGGCCTTATCGTTTTGCAACACAGGGGACAGGATGCGGCTGGAATAGTCACCAGCGATTCGGATAATATTTGCCACAGGAGGGCAAATGGCCTAGTTCGGGACGTATTCCTTGAGCGCCATATGGGAAAATTGGTCGGATCCATGGGAATAGGACACGTGAGGTACCCAACCGCCGGTTCTAACTCTTCTGCAGAGGCACAGCCATTCTACACTAACACGCCCTTCGGAGTTAGTCTAGCACACAATGGAAACTTGAACAACACTCCAGACATTATTTCCGGCCTCCTGGAATATGACCACAGACGAATAAACACGAGCTCGGATTCAGAGGCCCTGCTCAACCTATTCGCAGCAGAAATCCAGAGATCGGTAAACGGTAGACCAGGTGGGATGGACGCTCTGGAAGAGGACGACATCTTTCGAGCAGTCGAGAGGACCCACTTGAGGGCCGATGGAAGCTACAGTGTGGTCTGCCTAATTACTGGGTGGGGTATGGTCGCATTCAGAGATCCCCATGGCATACGCCCACTATTCATGGGAAAAAGGGAAACAGGTGGCTTCACAGAGCGCTTAGTCTCTTCAGAAAGCGTCGTCTGCCAGTCAATTGGTTTCGAAATGGATAGGGACATTGAACCCGGTGAAGCAGTAATTGTGAAGATGGACGGTCGAACAATTTCGAAAATCAGTCATCCCAAATTAGCGCACACCCCATGCGTATTCGAGCACGTTTACTTCGCTAGACCAGACTCTGTAATCGACGGGATCTCAGTTCACAAGGCCAGATTGAGGATGGGGGAATCACTTGCAAAGAGGATTTCGAATTCACTGCAGGAACACGAAATCGATGCAGTAATACCCGTCCCAGATAGTGGCAGAATCGCTGCACTCGGACTTTCTAGCGCCCTGGGTATACCTTATCGAGAGGGTTTCGTCAAGAATCGATACATCGGGAGGACGTTCATTATGCCTGGGCAGAAGATGAGAAAGGACTCAGTTAGGAAGAAACTCAATACAATCAATGAGGAGTTCGAGGGAAAGACAGTTCTAATTGTTGACGATAGCATAGTTAGGGGGAACACCTCAAGGAGAATAGTCCAGATGGCACGAGATGCCGGCGCTTCGAGAGTATTGTTTGCCTCATCCTCACCGCCAATAATCCACCCCAATGTGTATGGGATCGATATGCCTGCAAGGAAGGAGTATGTTGCCTATGGAAAGACCAACGAGGAGATTTGCGAATCCATAGGAGCGGATTGGCTGATCTACCAGGAACTAGACGACCTAGTCGAGGCATGCACGGGAGCAGGCGAAAACTCTCTGGCCAATTTTGATTGCTCTTGCTTCAATGGCGTATATGTTACCGGAGGGGTCACCGAGGAGTATCTTAGCAGAATCGAACAAATAAGGTCCGACTCTGAAAAGGATCAGGCATCAGCTTGACAGCATTTCCAAGAGCTGGTCTTTCAAGACAGGAAGGGCCTCTTCCCATGTGGCCACGATGCCGTAGTCAGCGACACCAAAGATTGGGGCCTCTGGGTCTTTGTTTATCGCTAGGATGTACTTACTCGACCGCATCCCAGCGAGATGCTGGATAGCACCACTTATTCCTACAGCGATGTACAGATTGGGAGTCACTGTTTTACCCGTCTGTCCGACTTGCATGCTGTGCGGGATCTCGTCCCACGTATCTACTGCCGCCCTGCTGGCCCCAACTGCAGCCCCCAGGACATCAGCCACTTCGTATAGGTGCGAGAAGTTTGACGGTTCTCCCATCCCCCTCCCTCCTGAGATTATGATATCGGCCTCTGAAACATCGAGTTTCTCACCTGCCTTGGCCAAGGCCTGTTTGACTGCAATGGTAATGTCTTGACTAACATTGACTGTTGCGATTTCTGCGCTACCTCCTCCCTCTGCGGGCTCGAATGAATTCGGCCTCAGACTGATTGCGCAGGGTGATGAAACACTCACTTCTTCGATTGCCTTTCCCGAGTATATTGGCCTAGTCGCCGTAAATCCTTCTGTCAGATTAGTTACGTCTTGAACAACTGGTACGCCCTTCTTTGCAGCTATTGAGGATATTAGCTCCCTACCCATTGCAGACGATGAAGACAGGATAAGATCGCCCTTTACCAATGGGGACAATGACTCGGACCAAGCCATGCAATCATAGGTACGGAAGCAACCACCCTCCACAGAAATGACCTTCGAAACCCCAGAAATCAGTGCCGCATCGGTGGATCCTATCCCTCCTGGGCAAATTACTGTGATGGAACCTCCAAGGGCGGATGCTGCACCGACTAGTTGTGCTGTAATGGGGTGTAGGGAGCCATTACTAGATTCTGAAATCACTGTCGTACTCACATTTTCACCTCTAAATCACGTTTGCATCGTTCCTCAACATGTTTACCACTTCAGGAACCGATTCCGTGCCAACGAACTTCTTCCCAGATGGCTTCTCCGGGGGAGAGGAATGCGACTCGACGCTAACCGCTGATTTGCTAGTATCAACTCCCAGATCATCTGATGTGAGGCTATCTATGGGCTTCTTCTTGGCCATCATTATCCCTCTGACATTCGGTCTCCTGAGCTCTGCATCTCCTTTGTCAAACGTGAAAACGCATGGAACCCCAACTTCTACTTCCTCTAAACCAGAGGGGCCCAAACGCGTAGCAGAAATCACGCCCCCTTCTGTTGATACCACTGTGACCGCGCCAACACAGGAGTACCCCAAAGAACTAGCCACCCCTGGTCCCGTGGAACCGCTGTTCGTGTCTGCCGCCTGCTTGCCGCACATCACTATGTCACAATCAGATTTCTTCACAGCGGCAGATAGGAGTGCTTGGATCTGGATACTGTCCAATGAACTAGAATCAGTTATCACATGGATCAACTTGTCCGCACCTACTGCTGCAGCTTCAACTAGACACTTCGAGGATCGAGCAGGGCCACACGTAATCGCCACCACATCGCCGTAGCCCAATTCTTTCAATCTGATAGCGTTCTCCAAGGCATACTCGTCGTACGGGCTAATCGACCATTTTGTGATGGATGACTCATCGACTCGCCCATCAGTGACGCTAATCTTGGCAGTAGTATCGGGAACCTGCTTAAGCAGAACTGCCACTCCCATTCGAATACCCGATTCACGGGGTCGGAAGCGGCCCTTTCAATATTGGGACGATAGCCTCTGACGGTTCAGGGCTCTCTAGTGAATGACTGAATGCCCGTGATGTGCCTGCCCAGTATCAGATTGTGAATGTCGTGCGTACCTTCGTAGGTCTTCACTGATTCTAGATTAGCCATATGCCGCATTACTGGGTACTCATCTAGAATCCCATTGGCACCATGGATATCTCTCGACATTCTGGCGATCTCAAGTGCCATGTCTACATTATTCATCTTGGCTAGGGAAATCTGCTCAGGAATCCAACTCCCATCATCTTTCTTCTTCCCCATGTGATATGCGAGCAATTGGCCTTTGGTTATCTCACGAAGCATCCACGAGAGCTTATTCTGAACGAGTTGGAATGAAGCAATCGGGTGCCCGAATTGTATTCTACTGAGGGAATACTCTCTGGCAGAGTTGAAGCATGACTGGGCAGCGCCAACCGCTCCCCATGAGATCCCATATCTGGCATTGTTGAGACAGCTGAATGGCCCCTTAAGTCCCTTGACACCGGGCATCAGTCTGTCCTTTGGAAATTTGCAGTCTTGAAAAACTAATTCGCTGGTTACGCTAGCCTTAAGGGAGTGTTTTCCCTTCATTTCCGGGGCACTGAAGCCCTCATCTCCCTTCTCAACAATGAACCCACGGATTACCCCTTCGAGTTTGGCCCAAACAACAG
>CBFIAW010000014.1:4629-20397 GCA_965660655.1 Candidatus Thalassarchaeaceae archaeon
ATGTCTGCAATGGTTCCGTTTGTAATCCACATCTTGGCCCCATTCAGCAGGAAGTGGTCACCCATGTCTTCTGCACGAGTTATCATATCACCAGGGTTGGAACCGTAGTCCGGTTCAGTTAGTCCGAAGCACCCAACTAACTCTCCCTTGGCCATCCCAGGCAAATACTTCTCCTTCTGTTCCTCGCTTCCGAAGTCCCAAATTGGATACATTGCAAGAGAACCCTGAACGCTGGCAAACGAGCGAACACCGCTATCCCCTCGCTCCAACTCTTGACAAATCAGCCCGTATGCGATGTAGGAGAGTCCCGGACAACCGTACCCCTTCAATGGAGCCCCAAGAATCCCCATTTCCCCAATCTCAACTCTCCACTCATCAGGGAAAATTCCATCCCTACATGCATCCTCAATATTCGGTAGCACTCTTTCCTCTACCCAATCCCGTACCATGTCCCTAACCATTCTCTCTTCCTCGGTTAGCAAGGAATCTATGTCGTAGAAGTCTAACGCCTCGTATGCCATGTTCTCAGCCCCTCGCGAGCAAGTTTACACATGAATTTATGCTCGTCCTTTTTTCTTCGAGAGCCGCCTTTCTTCCCTGATTACACTTTTCCGCTCTTCCTCGCTACCGATCTTTTTTGTCAGCCATCTACTTAGTCTTGGAGAGGAACTCGTCAGCAGAGAGGCAATCGTCAATGCGGCTCCGCCGAGAATGATTACCCCTATCCATATTTCGAGTAGTGTCCCCCTTTCTTTCTGGTCAGCTGACGTGAATGATACGATTGTCCCCCGATCAGTAATAATCCACCCTTCAAAGGACTCTGTACCCCATGTCGAAACAATCCTTTCCCCTGAGATCGCCGAATCGAAATCCACGGCGCCAATATTGTCCAGCCAATGGAATGACCTGCTTTCAGCTAGGTCATGTTCAATTAATCCGAAAGGAACCAATGAGATCAGTGATTTTCCATCCGACTGGACATCCATCCCAGTCATCGTACCTTCAAATCCTTGCAGTTGTACGATATCATTATCATAAATTGTCATTTTTGATACATCTTCTATGTTCATTACAATCCTAGCAATCGTCAAGTCTGAGGAGATGGCTACACATTCCACTCTAATAATCGAGGGGCAGGTGACATCAATCCAAGGTTGCCCATATCCTCCGATCCAGTATAATTCATGATCTTGATCGATTATCCCAATCCCATCGACACTGGATGATACGATGCAAACATTGGAACCTCGGAGGCAAGAAATTGCATTTATGTCACTTTCACCTCTATTTTCGAGAGGAATTGCCTCCACTCCGCCACCATCAAGCCCCCTGAATCTCCAAATCCAACCTTCTTCTCCGCCAATGTAGGCCCAACTGCCATCCCCATTCCACGATACTGCCTTGAGTTCGGTGTTTCCGAAGGTCGAAGTCCCTCCTGCGTTCTCAATGCTGTAATTGGAGGCTATCAACCTCAAAACAACCCCTTCCCCTCCAACTAGAAGTGCGGTTTTCCCACTAGGATGGAATGACGCATCTAATAGGGAATATTCTCCTTGCCAATCAACTAGCGAATTGTTTAGTGGATTCTCAGAGTCGATTACAAAAATGGTAGATTCCGCACCGTGTGCAATAATTGTCTCTCCATCTGGAGAGATCGTTGCCCCCTCGATACCAAGATCAACTTCGCTTAGAATCACTATACTATCCATCGTAACAGTTGACTGCGCCATTGTCAGAGGGGGAAGAAGAAGAATCATCATCCCTGCAATAATAGATGAAAATACTCTGCTCATGAGTCTCGGAAACGCAGTGACCGTTTAGCCCTTGTACTGTTCAAGATGGTTTTCTAGGTCGGCAGTATTGAAGTGACCCTGTTCATTCGGAGGGGCCATGGAGCGATTCGACGTTCGAAGGGGATTAATCAAAGAAGTGGGTAGCAACGGTGGAATAGCTGCCCTTGCAAAAGAGTTCTTCGACACAGTTGATGGCACTTCAGACAGCTCCTTCGAAGCATCGCATGGAGTCATTACATCGATCGCAGCTAGATATGAAAGTGGAGCAATGTTTGTGGACGTTACCAATGTCGCTCCAGACTTTGATGACAAAGAAGCAGTGAAATCTGCTATGGACGACCGGAAGAGATGGACGGCCTTTCTCGACAAGGCCACCGGATACAATTCTAAAAAACGAGGGGATAAGGCCAAGGAATGGGCCAAGAAGGCTTCCAAGGCAAAATCAGCAATTTCTGCAGCAAAGCATTTCATGGAGATGTCCGAAAGCGTCCCAGAGGAGAAGAAAGAACAGGCAGAATCTCTGATGAGTGAGATCGAAACACTTCTTGAGGCAAATGATAATACTAAGGCGGCTGGTAGGGCAGAGAAGCTGAACAAGTTGTTCAACTAGGTGGCGAAATGTCCGAGGGAACATCCCAAGAAATCAACTCGAAATCCCGAGAACGAATTGGGAACATGTTCTCTGGATGCCAAGAGGTCGTTGGAATAAATCATGTCGAATCGGTATTATCAGGGGGCCCGAGTCACTCCGGAAATCAGGAATTAGTTGCTTACGTGGGTCTTGAGCCCAGTGGAAAGGCCCACCTCGGTTGGATGATACTTGCTGACACAATTAGTAACTTGATTGACGAGGGTGTCAATGTAATTATCTTACTCGCCGATTGGCATGCATGGGTTAACGACAAATTTGACAGAGATATGGGGAAGATTTCGATAGCCGCAGAGTACATGTCGGAGATGTTTAGGGCAATCTTGGGAAACCCCAAGGAAGGCAAGGGACCCGGAGAGGTCAGGTTTGTACGGGCTTCTGAGATAATGGACTCTGGAAAGTATTGGGAACGAGTACTTAGATGCTCAAAGAACATGAGCCTCTCTAGAGTACGAAGGACATTCAGCATCATGGGCCGTGATGAGGATTCGTCGGACCACGATCTAGCCGCATTCTATTATCCCGCACTCCAAGCCGCAGATATCTTCGAGCTAGGGGTCGATATCGCATTAGGTGGGATGGACCAGAGAAAGGCGCACATGTTCATGCGCGAGGTCGCCGAGAAAAATCACTGGATTAAGCCAACTTGCATCCATACTCCAATGTTGTCCGGACTGAAGGGGCCAGGGGGGAGGATGGACTCTTTCGATCATAAGATGTCCAAGTCAGATCCTGGAAATGCATTATTGCTAGACGATGACCCAGAATCAATTAGAGTCAAGATGCGCAAGGCCTTCCTCGAGGTAGGAAACCAGCACTCTCCAGTTTTCGAGATTTCTCGACATGTAATTATTCCCAAACTAGGGAAGATTACAGTTACTCCGGATCCTAAGTATGGGGAGACTTCAGAATGGTACGATGCGCAGGCATTTATCGACGCTGTCTCCGATGGTACCGTACATCCGTTGGATGCTAAAATGGCCGTAGCAGATTGCCTTTCAGTGGTTCTATCGCCAATTTCTGAGCATTTCTCCGGCAAAACAGAACTTTTGGAATCTATCAACAGTATCACCGGCGTGAACTAGTTTTTGACCTAATGTGCGACTAATGGGTTGCGCTTCCACAGGTATGATAATGTAGACCAATGACGAACGGCAGGGATTAACGTGTCAGAGGTGGGCATAGATGACATATCCCTGCATTTCCCAAGACTTTACTTTGCAATGCAGGATTTCGCCGAATTCAGGGGGGCTGACTATGGGAAACTTAGCAAGGGCTTGGGACTGGAGGCTATGGCAATTCCAGATGTCCACGAGGACACTGCAACTATGGGGGCAAACGCCGTTTCCAGGTTGATTGACAGAAATTCCCTCGACCCATCCTCAATTGGCAGGATCTACCTTGGTACCGAATCAGCCCTTGATGGGGCAAAACCCACTGCAACGTACATCATGGATATGCTGGAACAGCGTTATTCACCAAGGTTTGGTGAAAAATGCTTCAGAAACTGCGACGTCGTGGATATGACATTCGCTTGCATTGGGGCCGTGGATGCGATGCATAACACCCTCGATTGGGCGGCTAGGGGTGGCGAGGAGCGTAAAAGAGTCGGCATAGTCGTTTTCGCTGATAACGCAAAGTATGACCTAGGATCGTCCGGCGAGTACACCCAGGGTGCCGGAGGGGGGGCGATCCTAATTCGGCACAATCCTCGATTATTGGTGATTCCCGATATTTGGGGAGTCTCTACAATGCCGGTTCACGATTTCTTCAAACCACGTCGCGAGGTCGAAACAAGAACAGTAGTGGAGAATGTACTGGAACTCGCAGAGGAGTCCGGGGCCAGCATTACATCAAATCTCGCTGAGAAGATTCTCAAACTGCTTCCACGTTCCAAGAAAAAGAACGAGATACTCTTCGAGAATGAGAAGATAATGATTCACAAGGACACTCCAGTTTTCGACGGCCAGTTCTCCAATCGCTGCTATTCCGAATCTGTCAAGCAGGCTTTCATCGATTTTCGCCGGAAGGCTATATCAGAGGGGAGATATGATCCTGATACTGACGAAATTCTAACCAATCAGTGGAGTCGGATCATTGTCCATCTCCCATATGCATTCCAGGGTAAGAGAATGTTCCCGGATGTATTCCGTCACGATCGTAGGGAACTGCCAATGTGGGTTAATATCGTCGAAGAGATAGGCCCCGAGCCGATGCTATCCGATTATCCCGATACTTTCGATGGGATTGAGGAATTCGAGAAAGCGAACGACTCTTACCGTAGACTAATTTCAAAGACCAATGAGTTCCAAACCTTCGTTGACGAGAGAATCGAGAAGACCCAAAGGGCTTCAAGCCTAATTGGAAATCAGTACACTGGCTCTATTTTCCTTGCATTGATGTCAGCCATGGAATCGGACTATCTCGAGAATGTCGAGATTGAGTCTAATCGTATCGGACTATGCGGATATGGTTCTGGTGCGAAGGCAAAGGTGTTCGAAGGGATTGTTCAACCGGGGTGGCGAGAGATTGCCTCCCGCTTCCACCTCTTCGAGCGCCTCTCGACACGACACGCCATCAACAAGACGGTTTACGAGGCTTTGCACAAGGGCAAGAGAAAGCGATCAGTGGTCAAACCCAGCACCGAGTTCGCCTTGGTTAGTGTTGGCTTGGAGGGGGATCTAGAGGGCCAAAGAAGATACAAGTGGGTCGAGTGATACACTCAATAATTTCTTCAACAGATTCCACAAAGAAATCCGCTTCCCCGATTGAATTGTAGTGAAGAACTTTCGCCGGCCATTTTCTCCTGTGATGGAAAGCAATGTACGATTTTTCTATTGATACAACCGATTAGCCACTCATTTCGGTGAAATAGCCCTATTGATTACTATCCTCTGGACTTCTTGCGTCCCCTCATATATTTGGGTAATCTTGGCATCCCTGAAGAATCTCTCAACTGGGAAATCTGTAGTATACCCATAACCACCAAGTACCTGAACCGACCTTTCCGAAACCCACATCGCAGTATCCCCAGCGAACAACTTCGCCATACTAGCATCCTTTGTATGGCGTGGAGCACCTTCTTTGTAATGCCTTTCTTTGGCCAATGCTGCCTTGTATACCATTAGTCTTGCTGCAGAGGTTCTTGTGGCCATTTCTGCTAGATAATTTCCCACACTCTGGTGATGTGCGATTGGTTTGCCGAACGCTACCCTCTCATGTGCATAATTCAGAGCAGCCTCGTAGGAACCCTGTGCGATTCCAAGGGCCTGGGCAGCGATCCCAATTCTAGAGTTGTCCAATGCATTCATCGCTATTGGGAAACCTCCTCCGGCACTCTTGAGGACATTCTCAATGGGGACTCTGCAGTCTTCTAGAATCAAGGAGCAAGTATCACTAGAACGAATCCCCAGTTTATCCTCTTTTTTACCAACCGAAAAGCCCTCGAAAGACTTCTCGACAATGAATGCCGTGGTTCCCCCATGTTTCTTGCTCCCAAAATCAGGATGGCCCGTGTCCTTGGCAAAGAGTACGTAGATGTCTGCACTAGATCCGTTCGTGACCCACATCTTTTCCCCGTTCAGTAAATAGTGACTGCCATCTTCGCTCATTTTGGCCTTACAACCAAGTGCTGCAGCGTCCGTTCCAGCACCAGCTTCGGAAAGAGAATAGGCGCCGATTTCCTTTCCGGCTAACCGAGGGAGGTATCTCCCCTTCTGCTCTTCGTTCCCGTGCAAGGCTATGGTCATGGAGCATAGTCCAACGTGAACACAGTACATCACCGAGAAGGAGGGGTCGACTCTTGCCAACTCTTCAATGATGATAGCTTCAGAAACAGCATCGACCTCACTCCCCCCATACTTGTCGGGAATGGTGATGCCTTGGAGCCCGGAATTCTCGCAGAATTCTATCCATTCTTCGATTGGTGCACGTTGTTCCTTGTCTCTGTCAAGGCATGTCGGGGCCAATGTCTCCTCCGCGAAACCCCTGACCATCTCTCGAATCATGCTTTGCTCCTCTGTCTCTTCAAAATCCATATTTCCGACATCTCCGACGAAGATGATATTGTTAATCTCTCTGAATCAGTAATTATTCCGCAATCGAATAGTTCAAATCCGAAACTGCCGCGCGGGCGGACGATAAACGATGAATAGTGCCGATTATTTTGAATTTAGCATAGCCCATGACAGGAAATACACGCTGGATCACCTATGGATCCAGATGCTTGATGATGATGAGGAAGATATGACTGTAAAGATCGGAATTAGTGAATTCATTAGGGCCGAGTACGGTGAAATCGTCAGAGTTGTACTGTCCAAGCCAGAGGACGATAGTGAATTCCGAGTTGACGTTGGGGAGGGGGAGTCGGAAAACGACGACGATGCCACCCCCGTCCTTCTTTCAAGAGGGGATGAATTGGACATAGATGATTTGATGATCACAATCAGAACCAGTGAAGATAGGGTGCTAATCAATGCCCCATTCCCATGCAAGATTGTAGAGCTTAATGGGGATGTTGAGGATAATCCCGATCTCGTCAATGAGGAAGCATATCAAGATGGATGGTGCATGATTGTGAAGCCTCACGAGTGGGATGAGGACATGTATTTGGATCAATCAGAATACATAGAATACCTAAACGAAATTTGACTCAAGGCCAAGTAAGAATGGGCCATTCTTCGTAGTCCGACTCTTCCCAGTCAAGTTTGTCCAATAGCGAGATTAATGATTCTCTGTTGCCGATATCCTCTACCACTTGGATCCTGTGCAACCAGTCTTTCAGTCTCCCAAGTTTCCTCCCGGGCTCTAGTCCAGTCAGGCTCGAAAGTAGGTTTCCATCGATCAATGGGGAGTTTCCGGCGCGCAGTTCATCTGTTTTTTGACAGATATGAAGGAATTGCAATGTTTCGACTCCTAGGCCAGTAAGATAATCCAGAATTCGCTTTCTGTTCGAGTCAGAAAGAGTTGCCATGAATCTTCTGACACTACTGGTCGAGTGGTCCAGTTCCAAATCTCTGTGACCATGGAGGAATGACAAAACCAAAGCATCTTTTCTAGAAAGCTTGAGACTCTCTGTCAAAGTCTCTGCTAGTTCTGTTCCGCTTGACACTTCAGAGCTGCACATCAATGCCAGATTCACCAGATGGTCTCGACAATGGGACACTCCCAGACTAACAGATATTCTTGGAAGAATCTTCCCCAATACTCCATGTTCATGCATTTTTTCGATAATCTCTTCCGAGTTCTGCCCTTGCAAAATCACCCTCATTTCAGCCCAGATTCTTTCTTTTGAGACCATTTCTAGCATTCCCAAATTGGAAACTATCGCTGTGCTGAGGTCGGAATCCAACTTCCTCAGGGGTCTCTCGCCTTGTTCCAGGAACCTGAATGCTCGAATCACTCTGAGGCCATCTTCACCAAGCCTCTTCTGAGCATCCCCGACTGCTTTCAAGACATCATTTTCGAGATCGACTATTCCTCCGTGATTATCTATCAACATTCCAATCGGTTCGCTTTTTCCCACCAAAGTCCCACTGAGTTTGATTGCCATTGCATTGATTGTGAAATCCCTCCTCTCTAGGTCATTTTGGATTTCTTTTCCGAAGATTACGTTTTCTGGCCTCCTGCCATCCGAATACCCACCATCTTCTCTAAGAGTCGTTACTTCGCACTGATATGAATCGCCCTCCGTTTCATCAAGCCGCACTATCACTGTCCCGAATTTCTCACCAACCATAATCGATCTTGGGAAAATCCCCCTCACCTCATCTGGTCTGAGATTTGTTGCTATGTCGATATCATTAGGGGCTGAGCTCGAAAGCACGTCTCTAACCCAGCCTCCGACTATCCAAGCCTCACCCTTATCCCTCAGTCTGTCGAGTACTATCTTGTCTTGCCTTCTGAGGTCGCCTAGCTCTACCTGAGTCCCCTCGCCCCTCATAATCTCGCTTCCAGAGGAGCAGATATATTGAACCACGGCACGTGCGAGGTCCGTGCAAGTTGATTTGATCCCCCTAGATATTCTGCGACCACATGAGCTCACGATACCAAAGAAGGTAGATGAATTGGAGAAGATGACAAATCGCTGGAAGGCCTATGTTCTTCCCCTAGTAGTGGACATGAACACGGGCGTAATACTAGATGGGCACCATCGTCACCAAGTTGCACTAAGATTGGGCCTGAAGTGCCTCCCTTGTGTCCAAGTGGATTATCGGGGAGACGACTCCGTGGAGCTTGACGTATGGCCAAATTGTGGCAGGGAGTCGATTACCAAGGAAGATGTTGTTCAAGCCGGATTACAGGGGGAGCTATTCCAACCCAAAACCAGCCGACATAGACTTTCAGACCATCTGCCACCGATATCAGTCCCGCTTACCAGGCTCCTACGGGATGCAGTCTGATCAAGGGAGCATTCCAGTCGATTAAGGGACTAAGTCTTCATGACCCCCAAGAAAATCAGTAACCTCTTCCGGAGATCCCGGGCTCGCTAGGTCAATTGACAAAAACTCGTTGAAAATAGGCCAGAGTGGACCCAACCAGTCTATCTCAGACATCAGAAGGTCGACCACCGGGTGCTCCATTATTTCATCCTCTGTCGAATCCTCGTCAATGAATGGGAGGTCGCTCGGCATTTCTCTCAGAGCGTCGATCAAATCATGGATTCTCGCAGAAGTGGACCATTCTATCTCTACTAGCCCCCCTACAAGGTCCAAGGCGTCTTCGATGTGGTTTGCGAGCGAATTTGGATCAAGAGGGCTGGCTTCAGACTCTCCTACGTCCATTGGTCCAAACACTACCCCCCCTAGGTCCGTGTCAAACCACTTGTCACCTTGCTTTTCCTTCTTCAATAGCCTCTGGTGAACTGGACCTCCAAATGGCCCAAGTACGAAACCCCCATCAATAACAAGATGCTCAACCGTTTCCGGTATTTCCCTCACTGAACCTGAAATCAGGACTCTTTCGAAGCTCTTCGAGTATTCATCACTGCTCTCCATGTCATGTGGTCGAAGGACCCTAATGAGTCCCGAAGCCAGGTGAACGCTGAGACGCTCCTCAGTATGTTCTCTGACCTCTTCGTGTGGTTCGATTATCGTCACCGAACCGTCTCTGCCCACCATTCTGTCGATAATCGCAGCTAGAAAACCCCCCTTGGAACCAATCAGCATGATGTCTTGCCCCTCAATAATCTCAAGATGATGGAGAAGGGTGGCAATCATGTGGGGGGCGGAAATGGTTCTCGTTGCTCCAAAGCCAGTAAACAGAAATGGTACTGGGCGATCATCCCAGAAGGGCTCTAAGTCGTAGTCAGTAAAGTCAGCTGGATCGACATCCTCCATCGCAATCTTAGTCAATTCATCGAAGGGGACCCCCGCTGCCTCAAGTCTCCCAATCAATTCGGTCATTGGCATGTTTGTAGGCCCCTCCAGTTGGTGATAACTACCATAGAGGATTTGAATGCATTGCTCCTCGGACCTCCTGGGGTCCGTGGTCTAGGGGTTATGACGTCGCTCTTACAAAGCGAAGATCGCAGGTTCAATTCCTGCCGGACCCACCAATAAAATTACATTGCCGAGGGTGGAAAATGGACGATTCCATTCACTGAAAAGGTCAATAGTGTGTGCCGAGACAGAATTTTGTGGTTGAAGAGGCTGCAGCCCTCGCTTCGAGATTGAAGCACCGCCTCACAAAGAAAGATTGGACAATCTCAACCGCTGAATCCTGCACAGGTGGACTCATCTCGTCCCTACTAACTGACATCTCAGGGGCTAGTGCTTGGTTCAAGCAAGGATGGATAGTGTATTCCAACGAGTCCAAGATGAGGGAACTGGGTGTGGAGAAGTCCGCTTTCGATGATGATGGTTTGGGATCCGTTTCCCACAAGGTCGCAGTTCAGATGGCCAGAGGCGCAAGATACAAATCCGGTTCGAACGTTGCAATTGCCGTAACCGGAATTGCTGGCCCCGGTGGGGCAACCGAGACCAAGGAAGTCGGGCGAGTCCACGTTGCAGTGATTGCCGAGGACTACTTCCTTGTCCGAAGAATGGATTTTGGCGATAACGACCGACTAGATAACAAGAGGTCATTCGCTTCATTCGCCCTGAGGCTGACTTTGGAAGCCATAGACAGGGTTGAGGGAGGGGCAAAGACGGAAACCTCACTCAGCAGTGACCCGGTAGAGATCGATGAGTCCAAGGAAGTAAACGGTAAAGCATCACTTCATGGGACGGAGGAGTGGGAAGGCGGGATTTCTTGGGGAACAGAGAAGAAAACAGTCTCCCAGTCACTCAAGAAGATCGACTTAGCTTCACTGATCGATTGGGGGAAATAATCGACAATCTAATTTTCCTCAATTTTCTTATCGATACCATGAAGGGCGTCCACATACGACGTCCAAAGCATGCACTCGCACGGTTGGGAAGAGATGTACAAGCAACTCATCGCTGCTGGCCTGATTGTTCAGACTAGTGCCGTAGGCAAGCTGGAGAAACTCCAGAGCGTAATCCCAATTATCGAGGCAGCCAACTCTTCTGGCGTTAGGCTTCTAAACGCAAGTACTGTTGAGGAACTATTGGCGTTTTCTCCAAGTGAACTGGAAGATTCTGACCATCCTAATCTTCCACTCTCACAGACAACCCTCCCAAAAAACGAGCAAGAATCTTCCCATGGCAGAGTTCTGGCTCCCATTGGATCAACAACCAAACCCTCCCATCCTCTACCACGTCCCTCCATGGGCTACAATATCGCTGACTTCCCACTAGAGGCATCCGAGGTGGATTCTGATGTAGAGGTCCATTTCGACATTACTGGCAACTCTTCCACTGAGGGGAGGATCCTAGACATGCAGTCATGTTTCAAAAGCCGTCTAAAGCAGATTAGAGAAATCATGCTATCCCAGAGGTCCCTGCCTAGGAGGCCAACGAGTAACTCAGAGGCATGGAGGAATAGGAGCCGATACAACTCCAAGGACTACGAAATCACCATTGTGGGTCTTGCCAGTGATGTGAAATGGACTAGAACGGGAAGCATGCGTTTCGTTGTCGAGGATGAATCCTCTCAGATTCCTTGTATACTCAAACCTCCTTCGGATGCTTCACCGCTTCACCCTTCACTTGATGGTCTGATGAATGATGAGGTAGTGGGGGTAAGTGGATGGTTTCTCTCTGGGGGGGGAGAGCCAATTTTCTTCGCTAGGGACATACACAAGCCACCTCTGGGAAACCACTCCAAGGCCCAGTCCGGACAGGAATCTGCAGTATCTGCCGCTTTCCTATCTGATGTTCATTTTGGAAGCAAGACTTTCCTGGGGCCCCAATGGGAGAAGATGATTCATTGGTTCAAGAATGACCCCTTGGCTAGGACTGTGAAATACTTCGTTTTGAGTGGTGATGGTGTTGATGGCGTGGGAATTTACCCGGGCCAGGAAAGACATCTCACTATCACCGACCTCTTCAATCAGTATGGAGAGCTGGCAAGGATGTTGGAAGAGGTTCCCGATTGGGTCGATGTGATAATGCTCCCCGGCAATCACGACGCAGTTCGGCCGGCTGAACCCCAGCCAGCCCTTGACCCCGATGTTCAGCAGGATTATTCCAACACGACATTCGTTGGAAACCCCTGTGACTTCAGCTTGCATGGGGTCAGGGTCTTGTCATACCACGGCAAGAGCATAGATGACTTCGTCGCCACTCTTCGCTCGGTCACATACTCCAAGCCAGAGATGGCTATGCGTGCAATGCTTGAGAGAAGGCACCTCGCTCCATCGTGGGGGGGGAAGACTCCACTTTCCCCAGAACCCGAGGATCGCCTAGTGATTCCCGTGGTCCCCGACATTTTCGTTACCGGGCATGTCCATGGTCACTTCGTCGGCGATCACAAGGGGACATTGATGGTTCACAGTTCTACGTGGCAGGACCAGACAGACTTCCAGAGGATGTTGGGATTTCAGCCAAAGCCCTGCATTCTTACTGTTGTTAACCTACACACATTCGCTACTGAGTCAATCAGCTTCATCTAGAGTAGAAATCTCCTCCCCCGGGAAAATGTAGGGCCAAATCAATCTCAGATCCTTGTCATTGACTACTGGGACCCCTGCCTCTTCGAATGCCAACTTGGCTCTATTCCTCCTCGGATTGAACCCTATGAAATTAGAGCCATCGATAATCATGGACAGGTCGGTACTGGAGTCGCCAACTGAAATAATCTCGGAGGCTTCGAAGCCGTTAATTCTTGCAAGTTTCTCCACCATTAGTCCCTTGTTGTGTGAGGAAACCCTTGTCGGAAGACCCCTCACTAGCCATCCATCTTCATCCCACTCGAACCCATTTGCCACCCAATCATCCACTTTCAGCATTTTTGCTATCGCTCCGACGAAAATATCTACGCCCGAGGAAACTATTGCCACGAAAACCGCTCTCTTTTGCAGGCCCTCAACTACCTCTCTTGCACCTTCTATTAGCCCCACCCCGCTATAGCACCTCATGATGTCGTCTCTGTGTATTTCGGGACTAACCCCTCTCCAAAGTTGAATGTCGTGGGCTACGAACTCTTCCTCGGAGATTTCACCGTCCAAGAACCTCTCGAGGGTTTTCTGATGCTCCCCTCCGTCATCTTCTCCGGTTCCAAATTGCTCGTGTATCAATTGCCAGGATGATCCGTTATCGGACAGAACCCCATCACAGTCGAAAACTACTGCCCTTATCATCTGAAACGCCCCGATTACTGGAAGACGGCTAATAATTGGGCAGGTGACTTGATTTGGTTAGAGTCTACGGGCCCCTTCATGGAGGGCGACAGTGATTTCGTTCGTGCAATCAAGGTAAAGATGCTAATGTTCGGACCTCTCGCCGAAAAAATGGGTACTAGGGAGATTGAGGTCTCCCTAATCGAAGGCACATCTGTGGAGGAACTTGCAGAGAGGTTCGAACTACTGGAAATGATCTCATCCGGACTGAGAGTGGCGATTGACGGCAAAATTGAATCAGACGTCTCAAGATTGCTTCATGACGCCGCCGAAGTGGCCTTCCTGCCGCCAGTTTCCGGCGGTTGACCACCAATGATGCCAAAGCATTTGAAGCAAGGGCCCACACATCGCTCTGATAGCATGGCACTCGGCTCAACTGAAATCGTCATTCTGGTAGTTTTTGGCATTTTGATTTTCGGTGCCAATAAGATACCCCAATTGGCAAGAGGAGTCGGCCGGGCCAAGGGCGAGTTCCAGATGGGGATGAAGGAGGCATCAGAGATGGCTGCGATTGAGGATATGGACAGAGGTGGAATGACAGACGATGTTTCCTCAGAGCAAGAGTGACTACCTCTTCTTCATCACTCTCAACTCTGAACCACATTCGATGCATTCTCCAAAGCTCTCGCTAGCAGGTCTGGTATTTTCTGGTCCGACTGCAACCACTCCGCATCCACGACACTTAATCTCCCATTCCCAAACCTCAGAGATTCCCTTGGATTCAACTGGGGACCATTTCAATCCAACTGAACTGCAGAGGTTTTGCAGCCTGTAGTCATCAGTATGCATGTGACCACCCAACTCTATCGCGAGAGCGAATAGACGCAGATCCGTATCTGAGAGGCCACCCAAGTCACCAGTCTTACTCGCAATTCTAGTGGCTTCTTCCAATGATTCTCTTGAAGGCGAACTCCAATTCATCCGAACAGCCTCTATTGACAACATCCTATCTGGAGAAACCCGTTCGACCTCGAGTCTCTGGCTCTCAACTACGAATCCCCTCTCCAAGGAAACTAATGGCCAGTTGATTAATGCAGAAGTGTCGAGTACGTCAGGCTCGGTCATGACCCTGCGTATTCGCATTATGATTAGAGTTCTGTTATCGGTATTGTCCATTATGGAATGAAGTAACCGTTATCCCATTGCCTTCAGACGAAAAGTCATGCTGGAACAGATTACTGAGTCAGTTGTCGGTTGGGGGAGTGGGTTCGGCTTAGTCGGACTTGCCGTAGTTTCTGCCACTGAGGCAGCACTCCAACCAGTCCCGCCCGACCTTCTCGTTCTCCCAATGTCACTGGAGGCCAGTAGTGAGTTAGAACTCCTCGCAATTTTCCTAGTTGCCACATTGTTCAGCGTTGTTGGTTCGTTAGTGGGCTATGCAATCGGACTTTATGCAGGCCGCCCAGCCATTGAGAAACTCGCAAAGCCCTCTCTATCGAGGAAGCTAGACGAGTTGATTAACAGGCATGGGGATTTGGGAGTTTTCATCGCAGCAGTCTCTCCAATTCCGTACAAACTTCTGGCATGGACAGCAGGAGCAGGGAGGATGGACGTCCGTACCTTCGTGTTAGCCGGATTTTTTGGTAGAGGAATCAGATTTGGAATGGAGGTACTGGTTGTTGGTTATTGGGGCGAAGAATTCATGAAATTGCTAGGAGACCCTCTCTTCTGGATTATCGTCGGTGTTTCCTCAATCGCGGCTTTCATCCCACTGAGCGCTTGGTGGAATGACTTGGATGTCCCTGCCGATGAGCACCGGCAACAGAACTGATTATGAGAAAGCAGCAACTCGGAAATACAGCGCTCCTGTGGTGTAGTACGGTCCATCATTCCGGGTTTTCATCCCGGCGACCCGGGTTCAAATCCCGGCAGGAGCACCAATAATTAGTTGACCACCCATGATTCAAACTCACGCACGACTTGAAATCTTATCACCATCTGGGAGATATGGGGGATGACATGCCGCTGGACGTAGAATCAATTCGAGCAGACTTTCCCATTCTGGGGAGGAAACTCCCAAATGGCAAGCAATTGGTCTACTTCGATAATGCAGCAACGTCTCAGAAGCCTCAGTGCGTAATAGATGCAATGTCGGAATACTATAGCGAATACAACTCCAACGCACATAGGGCAAATCACACTCTGGCGGATGAGGCGACTACTGCCTTGGAAGGCGCCAGGCAATCAATTTCGACATACTTCGGGACATCCCCGGATCAGATGGTTTACACTAGCGGTGCCACCGAGGCAATCAACCTGGTTTCCTACGCATGGGCTCGAGAGAACCTATCTGCAGAAGACGTGATCGTCCTTACCGAGATGGAACATCACGCTGACATTGTTCCTTGGCAGCAACTATCGAAGGAGAAGGGGGTTGAGGTCAGGTACGTCCCCATAGACACTGACTCGTTTACACTGGACATGGATGCCTTCGAAGTTGCCGTGGAGGGGGCATCCCTAGTCTGTGTGGTACATACTAGCAACGTTCTTGGGATTAGGAACCCAATCGAGAGAATCGTGGAATTAGCCCATTCCCAAGGGGCAAGGGTTCTGCTTGACTGTGCCCAGTCGGCCCCCCACGAGAG
>CBFIAW010000015.1:0-6489 GCA_965660655.1 Candidatus Thalassarchaeaceae archaeon
AACACGCTTGTTTGCATAGTGGTCCTTATCGTTCGTATCCTTGTTCTTTATTGCCATTTCAAGAACCTGTCTGGCGATACGTCCAAGGAAAATTGCTTTCTTCTCCCTGTTGTCCGTGTTTTGTCCAAGGTGTGGGAGTAGTTCGTTGTCGAGCAGGTTCTGAATTCTAGATTCTCGGTACTCCTTCTGCTGGCCGGCTGCGAACTTCTTCTCAAGCCAAGCCAAAGCCTCTTCGGACGTGTCAACGCCGTATTCCTCGTTATCTCTGACATCGTTTAGATTAGCGACTGTGTACTTCATTGCCTCTGGGGGTCCGGCAATAGATGCAAATATCTCTCTGTCGTTTTCCACCCCGAGAGACCTCATCAGCAGGACCAGCGGGATAGGTGTCGTTCCAGCACTCGGAATCTTGACCATCAGCATCCCATCCCTTCTCTTTTCTACATTGAGTGGTTTTCTAACACCGTCCTTTTGAGAGAAGATCTTCGCAACCTGAGTCTCGTGAGCGTACTTCTTGTTCTTCTCGACCGTGACCCTGTTAGGGGCAAGATCTTCCATAGAGATTAGCACCCTTTCAGTTCCGTTGATAATGAAGTATCCACCGGGGTCCAGTGGATCCTCGCCGGACTTCCTCAGTAGTTGGGTGTATCTCTCAGAATCTTCTCCAGATGTCTCTGGGGAAAGCCGCCTATTCTCGTCTACATGGTTATGGTTCAAATTACATCTCGCCGATCTAACCATAATAGGAAGGTTTCCGATGTGAACGCTTGTCTCTTCTTGGAAGCCCATCTCAGAACCGGGAGAAGGTGGTAAATCATCTCGGAAAATCTTGAAATCCAGATATACCGGAGAGAAATATGTCAGCTTCCTCAGTCTGCATTCCATTGGGGTTGCATGGTGCTCAGCCCCATTTGCTTCCTTTATCGTAGGCTTGCCTAATCGAAGGTTTTTCAGGCGTACGATAATCTCCTTGTCAAGAAGATCTAGTTTTACTAGGCCCCCCTCATCATCTTCTACCGCCTCATCACTTCCTATCGTGATATTTCTGACGATCCTCTCCATCCGGCTTTCCTTTCCGTCGCCGACTGGGATACAGTCATTGTACGAAGCAAGCTGATGGTTGACTAGGCTTCTCTGTTTGAAATAACTCTCAACAATCTCTTTCACTTTTACACCTCCAAATTTATGCACTTTCCACAATTAAGCGAAATGCTACAGAATTTCCGGCAGAACGGCTGTAACGGATGACCCTGACCACCCTATTTGCAAGCCAACCGGCCGGTAATTCATCGTTCTCTGATTCTTCTATCTCCTTAATCACTTGAATTGCGGGGTCGGTAATCAGAATCTTGGGGAGCAGTTCCTTAGCAAGTCTGCCGGTCCCAAAGGCATCATCAGTTGTGAGGCCCCATGGCTCCAATACTTCTGCCTCCGATTCGATGGGGACCAATTCATGGTGAGGGACTAGGAAGTGGTTGAGGACATTAAATCGGCAATCCCCCATGGGTATATCTTCGTCCAATAGAGCCTTCCTTGAGATTGTGATTCGGTTACTCTTGCTCCTCTTTCTAGATCCGACGTGCTCACTAATTACGCCCATTATGTGATCTAGTTCGGGAACACCATCTTCCAAGCCAACTTTCTTCGCGACTTGTTCCCTAGACATTCTCTTGATCGTATCCAGGTTTGCGTCATCAGCCAACTTGTGTGCCTGATCCTCTGGAATTCCTAGCTCTATCAGTCTCTTTTTTGTTGAGCTCTTTACTGCCATATTTCTTCCCCCGGCCCAGAAAAGCGTGGGCCTGAGAAGCTATCAGGCGGGCCTGAGGGGATTCGAACCCCCGGCCACCGGGTTAAAAGCCCGGCGCTCTACCTGACTAAGCTACAGGCCCATGGCTGATGCTGGGCCATCCTGCGACCCTAGGGGCCTTCTAAAGGCTTACGCACAGCGTCACTCCCGCAAAATTGCGAGAGGTACCGGGGGAAGCCGGCACTGGCGTCCCTTCAATGACTTACGACATAAAGGTTGTCAAATTGTAATGAAGGACGAATCGCAACAATTTTGTCTCGGTTCCGGTTGAAAATATCGATGGAGGGTGTGAACTTCACTCTTGATGGGGTGGGCGAGTGGGAGGTATTTTCCTCACCTACCGTTTACCCGCCCAAGGAAGACACGGAGATGCTTTGTAGTGCTGTTTCAGAGATACCTGTCAAGACTGGTGGCAAGGCCCTAGAGATTGGATGTGGGTCGGGATTGGTTACGATGGTTCTTACAAGCCTAGGCTGGGAAGTTACCGCTTGCGATGTGAATCCATTCGCAGTCGCTTGCACGAGGGGGAACCTGGAGGCGAATGGCCTATCAGGCAAAGTCTGCGTTATGGAATCCGGGATTGGGGAAGAAATACCAATCTCAGAAAGCACTGACTTGATAGTTTGGAATCTTCCTTACTTAGATGAGGAAGGGGAATATCCCGGATTACTCGAAAAAATGGAAGAGGCGGCATTGTCTGACATCCCCCAAGGTGGTTGGGGGCGCGCGCTTCTACAAACCCTGGAGAATAATAGCGCTACTTTGTGCGATAGAGTTCTGGTAGTCCTAGTAATGAGGACTGATCCGCAAGGGAGCAGTAGAGTTCTTGACTGGGAACAAAAAGGTTGGTCTTGGCGCTCGCTGAAGGCCGAACGATATGGTGCTGAGAAAATCGAAGTCATCGGTTTTTGGCGAACGGGATCAGGAGTTGGAGCTACTGTATTGGATTCGTGTACCTCTACAATGGAGGAGGCTGAGAGACTGCCCCAAGATGGGTGGCAGAGAGTATCCTCAAAGAGACAGACCAATGGTAGAGGGAGAAGGGATTCAGGCTGGATTTCAGAAGAAGGAGGGGTCTTTGCAACTTGGAATCTTGACACGGATTTACTCGAAAATCTCGCACCCGGGCTTATCCAGACGAGCATTGGGGCAGTGGTATCGGACGCATTGGGTGCGAACATGAAATGGCCAAATGACATTGTCGATGGACATGGTAAGAAGATGGGTGGGGTTCTTCTGGAATCATCGAATAGTGATATGATTAGAGCAGGCGTCGGGGCCAATAGGAATAGTTTTGTCAAAGGTGATGTATCAGCTTCGGGTTGGGAAGAGACCATCGGCGCCATTGATGCTTCCGAGGTGTTTCTCAGAATCGACAGAGGAATTTCATCCATCCTCGAGAACAATGGAAAGATTGCGATGTCAACTCAGGAGAGTCTTGCCCAGATGTCTTGGAAGGCGCTTTCTAGGTCTCTTTCCAAAGGGGTTCAGGCAACCCTGAATGGCGAGTTGCTTAGGCCCACTGGATTGAACACAAATGGGGAGTTAGAGACGGTTGGAGTCGAGGAATCCATAGTACTTCGGGAATTAGACGGCATTGGTTGGATCATTCCCAAGAAATGAGTTTAGGCGTTGTCTAACGAGCCTTATCTTTCCGGAACTGGTTACGGTCTCCATTTCCCCACTATTGTTGATCCGGGAAAGGACTTGTTGGTAATCCCCAAGTTGAATCTTAAGAATTGCAAGAGTAGCCCCCTCGGCCTCAAAAACATCGAATAGCCTCCATACATAACCCTCCAAACAGGGCATTAGGAACTGTTTCAATTTAGTCCTATTAATTATTTTTTCAACTCTAAATGCAACCCACCGGTGTTTTCCTCGGGCGGCCTTTTTCGGCTTCGGCATGCTACTCCGAAGGGGTTTACCTTAACCAATGGTGGGTTTACGGGAACTTATGATGGGAGATGTCCCCTCCAGCGGCTCATCTGATTCAGGCACTATGTTGAGAGTTTTCTCAAATCCCTCTACCCTGCCACACCTAATTTCCCTAGTGGTATTTTCTGGATTTCTTTACATTGCTATGAAAATAGATTTATTTGGTTCCGAGGCTCAAGGTGGCGTCATTTTTCTGTCACTTTCAATATCTTACTTCTTTGCTGCATTGCTGGCCCCTAGTCGGCTTGGAGAGTGGATGTTTAACTCGGGACACAGCGAAACTGGCATACTAAACAGAAAATTCTGGATAGTAGGATTTGCAAGAATATTGCCAATTTTGGTGGTCACCGGCGTAGTTTGGATTCTTGCGAACTTTGCATTAGGGGACGATAACCTGGACAAAGTAAAGCTATTTCTAGCGATGTTGTTTATCGCGATGTCTGTTTTCCAAGGAGTTTCGTTGACCTTCGGTTGGGTCGTTTATGCTAGGAAGGTGCAGAAGGCCCCGAGAAATAGCAAGACTGGAGGATTAATTTCTCTCGTTAGATCGGTAATAGCGGTTATTGTTTTCATGCCTCTCGTTTGGTGGTTCGGATACGGAACAGAAGACCCCCGGAACACAAAGTTGTCTGCAAATATTGTTTGGCTTCTTTTCCTCATCATTATCGCATTATTGGGCACTTTATTGGATCGTTATACGAAGAGAGCAAGGGGGAGGCAAGGTGCTGATGGAGTCGCTTTGGATATGGCATTTTTCCTCATATTCATTACAGCGTGTTGGCACCTTCTTGGTGCATTGAGAAGGAGCCCACTTACGACTGAGCAATCCACAGGAGGGATGCTTATTGAAGAAGGGGTCCTTATGTCAATCTCGATTCTTCTGGCTGTATGGTCAATGTCCAATAAGGGAAAAAAGAGTGGCTGGCGAATCTTCCAAGGGCAATCGGCAATCTTCTGGGGGATTGGTTTCGGGTTCACTTATGCCGGCAGTATTGCCTCACTGACTGCGCTATCGGAGGGTAGCCTTCTGACGACCACTGCTATCGGCCATGCAATTACTGCTTTGGTCATGATGGCAATATTGCCAGTATCAATTTCATGGGTCGGAATGCCAGATACAGAGGAAGAATTGCCACACCAAGTGCTCCGATCCACCACAGTTGAACCCCAGAACATAGGAAATCCAATTGATGCCAAAAGGCGACTCAATGAGAATGAAGATGTAGTCGAACTATTGGATTAGAGACCGCTCACTACAGCCACTAAACGAAGTCTTCCAGCCATATCTTCACTCGCTCTGGCGCCGAGGATTACCTGGCAATCATTGTCTAGAGTCGAAACAAATGCCTCAGAGACCCTGTTGAGAATTCCAAGGGTCATGTCTGGCCCCCCCTCAACTTGGATCAGGCAACCCTTGGCGCCGTCAACTGAAATCTCAGACAGGGGAGAGTTGCGAGCTATTCTTACAACCTCGTCTGGATCATCTGTAGTGCCGTTTCCAACAATGAGAGTCGCATTTCCCGGCCTACCCACGACAGTCCTGAGATCCATCAGATCAAGATTCATCTTTCCAACTCTAGCTAGAGTCGTGACAAGACCCTCAATTAGCTCCCCAATCCATTCTGATCCTAGTTTCCAGTCAGAGTCACGATGACGGGCCTGCCATGCAAGTCTCTCGAGGCTAACGCGGATACACAAATCAGAGTTATTCTCTATGGGAGGGAGAGCTCTCTCTGCAATAGCGCATCTGAGTGGTTGTTCTGCAAACGGGATCCCGACTATGCTAATTACCAAGCTTCCCGCATCTCTCGATCTAGCGGCTATTTCTGCAGAGGCACCAGAGCCTGTGCCCCCGCCCAATGCCGTGAGGAGAATCACAAGTTCGGATTTATTTAGTAGCCCAGAGATGTTGGCAATACCTTCGTTTAACCGGTGAGCAGCGAGGTTTGGCAAAGCGGCAGCACCCCTTGCACTGCCACTTGCATCCAAGTGGAGGCAGTGTGCTTCATGATCGGAAGTAAAGGAGGACTCGTCGGCATCGACCATCAGCAGTTCAGAGAGTTGCTGGCATTTGTCGTGGGCCCCTCCGGACCATTGGCAACCTATCCCCCCGACTCCAACTATTAGGATCGAGCCTTGCTCCATGTTGCCCCGCTAACGACTGACTAGATTATTCTGTTCTAATCATAGGTAACATAACGCCTGTATCTCCGCCTCTCGTCACGAGCCCAGGAGTTGTCAGGTTCGAGATTTAGGACCTTGTCATAGTACTCAATTGATGTTTCGAAGTCAGATAGATATCTACCATGTAGGTGACCTAGAATATTCAACACTGGGATACAATTCTTATCTTTGTCAAGCAAACCCAAAAGTATACCTTCGGCCTCATTGATCTCCATAGATTCCATTTTGTCCTCAGCTTCCTCTAGTTTGTTAATTTGGTCGGAACTGAGTTCGTATATGTTCTTCCACTGTGGCGCTCCCATGTGACTCCTCACAATCAACAAGTGTTTGGTTTTTTTTCCTAATGGGCTCTGTTATGTTCGGCCCCTTAGGGGCCGAGGTGGAACGTTAATATCCCCCTTTTTTTTCGGGTACAATATTAGCAGATGCTAGGTGAACGAAAGATGGCATCTCGACAAAAGATATTGATCATAATACTAGTCACGGTTTTCGTTGCTGGGTCGGGTGAGGCATTGCACTCAGGAATCGGAGAAAACGCAAACGGACAGGGGGATGTTTCC
>CBFIAW010000015.1:6499-20083 GCA_965660655.1 Candidatus Thalassarchaeaceae archaeon
GCTGGTTGCACGTGTCATGCCGAAGAGCCGGACAATTCCGTAACCGTAATCTTGGATGGCATGCCTTTCCACTATTCCCCGGATACGGGATATGAAATGAAATTACAGCTAATAGGTGGCCCGGAGGCAAATCTAGAATCGTATACTGGAGGGTTCTCAATGAGGGTGAGTTTTGGGTCGCTGGGCCCGTCTGAGGGTTTCGAGACCCTAGTCCAAAACTGGGAAGATGATGCATCGGCCCTAACTCACACAGATTCCGGTTCAAGTACCGCAGACAGGTCGTGGATGTTCATATGGACTAGCCCTGCAGAGGGTTCAGGGACGGTAGACTTCACAATTTCTGGAAATTCAGTAAATGGAGATATGACCCCCTCCAGCCTAGACCGCTGGAACCGTCTTACGACCAGTGTTGACGAGGGCGAGGACAATGGCCGAACAAAGACGATTTTCTCGGGTAATGGAGACATCACCCCCCCAGCCCCTATGGAAGGTCACACAGACCTCCACCACATGGGGGCAAAGCTTCTGGCCCACTGGTTAGGACTTCTGGGATTCGGAGCAGTTATGCTAGTCATCTTGTTCTGTGGCCTTTTCCTAAGATATGGATTCTCTACGCATTACAAGGGAAGAAGCAATCTGCTCAGACTAAGAATAAAGCATCTCAGGAGAGGTGATCAGCTATGAAAGACGACATCGTGATGAGGCTTCTTCGGCAAGTTAAGTCTGGAGAAGTGAGTGTCGAAGATGCAAGAGTGGCTCTAGAAGATGTTTCACTGACCGAAGAGTCATTCGCTGCAGCTGTTGATCACGGAGTTTTCAACGAGGTTAATCCCGGCACTATCGTCAGGGCCAGCCTCGCTCCTTCGGGAGATTCGTGGCTAATCATTCTAGTTGGGCTATGGGGGATAATGTGGACTCTCTATTGGGCCGGTGCCTTGGCTTACGGCCTGTTCAACAACTGGGATCAGCAGTTGCTCTCATTCAACCTTGCAATGACTATGCTAACTCTCATCATCATGGGGATAGTGTACTTGAAATATGTTCTACCTGATGTGGTAATTGTCAAGCATCGCAGGAACAAGTACATCACGAGCCATGATACAAATTCTTGGAAAAAATACGAGGTATGAGTATGACAAGGAAATTCAAATTACGCCCAGTTGGCTCGCAGAAGGAGGTTGTGCATGAGAAGAACGGCGCCATAGACAGGAGGGAATTCATGAGGCTGTCATTCAACACGGCTGCTGGCTTGATCACAACGGCTTCCTTGGGGAGTGTTGGATTTGCCTCATTCCTAATGGGGCAGGAAGGAAGTAGTAGTTCGGACTCATCTATCAAATTCTACGTCCCGAAGGGGTCAGACGTCTGGTATAACAATATGGACAAACAACCAATGACGATTCAGGCATTCATAGACGAATCTGCGAATTCCAACACAGGCATGGCAGGAGCTGCCGGACTATGGTCTGGATTGCCCATCATTGCAACTTACATCCCACACGAGGAGAACAAGAACAAGCCATTAGAAGCCGACTCACCACGATTCCAGATGATGGATGGATACACCTCCGGGGGCGCTTATGTTGGATCGGGATACGAAATCGAGGAAAAGGAAGAGTACGCGTCGCTCAACATTCATAACAACATGATCATCGTGTTTGCAAGATGCCCGCACCTGTGCTGCATCCCGGGTTGGCAACTTGTCAACAATGACTTCACTGCTGATAACTGGCTACCAGGAGGGACTGACTCAAGCGGAAACAAATCTTTCTGCATTTGCCACTCCAGCAGGTACGACCACACGGTGATAGAGAAGAACACGGCGAGGAACAGGTCCAATGGGCAAGAGTTCGATTTCATTGGGGTCAAGAAGACTGGTGGACCGGCACCATATGGAATGCCATTGATTCCATTCTCGGTGAATGGCGGAACCATCGAGGCGCTTCCGGACTTCATGGACTGGTACACATTCTGCGGTTAGGTGAAAAAAATGATACAATTCTGGTTCCTGTGGATTTTCATCGCGGTCGTCATTGTTATCGTCGCATTCACCCTGAGGAGAGAACGTGACGACCTCCCAAGGAAAGACATCCTGAGAGCAGTAGAGACGAATGCGGGCAGCATGGGCCTCGCTGAGAAGCTTTTCCTCTGGGCTTTCTCATGGCTGGACACCAGATTCAGGATCCAGGACTACTGGGGGATGAGCAGGGACTCTTACTACAGCATGCACAGGCAAATGCCACTCACTCATGCTGAGAAGTACAAGCTTAGGATAATCTGGTACTGGTACCCACTCTACTGCCTGGGTGGGATTTCTTTCATCGCATTCATAATCCTCGTCATCACTGGTACGATTCTAGGATTCTACTACGTTCCCGGGGGAGACCTGAATTCGGACCCCACGCCTGCCTATGCATCGATGGAGTTCATTATGCTAGAGTTGCCTTTCGGATATATCATCAGATCGATACATCACTGGGGGACACACTTCTTCGTTGCTGCAGTCTTCCTCCACATGTGTAGGGTCTACTTCACAGGGGCTTACAGGAACCCGAGAGAGCTTAACTGGCTTATTGGGGTGGCCTTGATGTTCTTCTCGATTTTCTTCGGTTACTCGGGATACCTGCTCCCTTGGGACAGCCTAGCATTCGGTGCCGCCACAATTGGGATAAACATGGCAATGGCTACCCCGCTGGTTGGCGAGTGGGTCGCAAGTGCAATGTTCGGTGGGACCACACTTACTGGGCAGACTGTGGTGAGGATGTACTTCCTCCACGTATTCGTGCTTCCGCTAATCGTGACGGTACTCATACTGACTCATCTCTTCATCGTCTGGGTACAGGGGATTGCGGAGCCGCACTGAGGTGAATCAATGGGGATGATGGAGAGATTTGGTAGGATCGCTGACACATACATCAGCGAGAAGGAGCAGTTGCTCGGAGCGGAAGAAGAGAGGAAGAGGGTATTTACTGGGCATGCATTCTGGCCCACTGAAGTTCTCAGAGATACAATTATCTTCGCAGCCATTGTGATGGTAATAGCATTCTACTCGTGGATCATCCCGCCTCCGTTGCACAATGCCGCAGACCCTTACGCACAGGCTGGTTTCGTTTTCCCTGACTGGTACGTCCTGTTCTCATACGGATACCTGAGATGGGGGGAATATCTACCCCAATTCGCCATTCCCGCTGGACCGATAGGTGCATTCTTCGGACAGCCGGTTATCTCCTGGAATGCGGGTGTCTGGGGAGCGATGATCACGGGACTACCTGTCGGGATCCTTGCACTGCCACCGTTCATCATCGGGAAGAGGGAGAAGAGGGGTGTCGAGGACCCGTGGTTCGCTACAGCTGGAGCCGTGTATCTGGCACATGTCTGGTTCATCTCAGTCTTCTCGATCAATATCTTCCTCGAGATGTATGCTAAGAATCGTGCCGACTATTGTTGGTCGAGCGCTCACGGCGGGTTCAATTGCGGCACTCAAGCGCCGTGGACTGCGGACGTCTTTAATGCGGTCCCTTGGGTTCTCACTGGAGTCTTCATCTTCACGCTACTCTACTTCTCCATCAGGAAATTCATGGTCGGACCCATGGGGTCACGACTAACGCCAATTCTCGGTAGGCAGGTGGCTGTGGGATCCTTGGTCGCCACCTTACTTCTGTGCACTGTGACATGGCCGGTATACGAGAACGGTTTCTGGAACCAGCGAGGACTGGGGACGATGGGATTCTGGGAGTATCAGTATGACGCAAAACTAGTCGAGCTGGACGGGATAAGAGGGCAACCCGGTGATACCTTGATCCACACTGAAAAAGGTCCAGTGTGGGAGGAGTGGGGGGATGATTGCCTGTCGTTCGGACAGACTAGCTCGCTGGCCATCTGGGAATCCATGGAAGAGGGTACTGAGCATACCGACTGGTGCGTCCTCCCGACAATGCATTGGGTCAGCTGGGGTAATTTCCAACCGACTCGGAGCAAGATTCTGGACTTCAGCGGAGCCAATGGCCATGCAGATACACAGACCTCTAGGAACATAGGCGCCAATGACGTCATCTACCAAGGCCCCCAAGACGGCTCCCCAGTCGAGATCTCCGAGACAATACAGTTCGAAGTCGAGGATCTGGGAGTCTCCAGCGTGCCAACCGACGTCGGCTGCAACTTCAGGACTACCGTGCGTGGTGCCGGGGTACACGCCCAGAGCCTAATTCTGACCGATGAAGCGGGGGAGACCCTATGGATGACCAGCGGTACGTCCTGTGACTCAGGGACCATATATCTCGACTCTGGGGCGTCATACACAGTGACATTCACCACTACCTCCGAAGGGGTGAACGATAGCGTCACGATGATTTCTGACTTCTCTGCCGTCGCATACCAGCCACTTCTTCTCGCCGAAGACGGCACTGCCTTAATCAGGTCCGAAGTAAGCCACAGCGACGAGGAATTGTCTGCCATGTCAATGATGAATCCAACATTCAAAAAGAATCCTAAGAGCCTAGACGCGAAGCTAATCTACTCTATGTTCATCCCTTGCTTAGGAGTAGGTGCGCTCGTTTTCGTGATGCTAAGGAGCATGGCTCGCGGCTACGAGTGGGAGATGAACAAGTGCTACGGATGCGACCTATGCGATGATGCATGCCCTGTAAGGCTGTTCAATGCGGGTGACAAACTCAACATAATCTACAACACTTGGAACAACGAAGACGACGGAGTGCCGCTCTACTCCTGCCTGACATGCACGGCCTGCACAAATGCCTGCCCACAGCTGGTGGACTACGACTCATACATCGACATCAGGAGGAACCTCGTAGTAGGTGGACCACCCGCAACGGAGATCCCCCACACCGTCCTGCAGGCAGTACTCGCTGCAGAGGCCGAGGAGGATGCCGATGACTCATTTATCCCAGTGGAGGACTATCCACTCGACTCCAGTATTGGTTACTATCCGGGCTGCGTCGACTACATCGACCAGGAGATGGTGTTCAGCCACGTGAATAAGGGGAGCATGGATCTGGGCGATGCGACGACATCCGCATTCACGATTTTTGAGGAGATGGGGGAGGACGTCACCTACCTCGGTAGGGACTTCCTGAAGTGCTGCGGCCACGATCAAAAGTGGCAGGGGATGAATGAGGTGTTCGAGAAGCTCAAGACTTACAACCAGAAGAAGCTGGGTGAGAGCGGTATCGAGACACTCGTGACATCGTGCGCAGAGTGCTTCAGGACATTCGCCCTAGACTACGAGCTAGATGACATGAAGGTCATGCACACCACTGAGTTCCTAATCGAGAAGGGCTTCGACATGGATCTCAAGACCGATGACGAGGTTACTGTGACCTACCACGACCCATGTCGGCTCGGCAGGCAGATGAACATCTACGACGAACCACGTGATCTCGTTGGCTCCGTGGACGGAGTCAAACTCGTAGAGATGGAACACACGGGCGAGGACGCACTGTGCTGCGGTGTCTCCAGCATGATGTCCTGTAACGAGAACAGCAGGTCTCTCAGAGTCCAGAGGTTCGACGAGGTTAGAGCTACGGGCGCGGACATAATGCTCACGTCGTGCCCGAAGTGCGTGACTCACTTTGAGTGCCTGAAGTTCGAGGGGGACCCTCGGCATGACTTCGAGATTCTGGACGTAGTGAGCTTCCTGGCCAGACAGATAGAGGAGTCTCGGTGATTTCTATCATCAACACTGAGAAAGTCACCGTATGAATGCGAACAGTGCTGAGAACGATGACAGGGCCATGTTGATCACCACTCCCCATACGGTTGCCTTAGCGAACCTGTAGTCCTCGTAGCCCAGTGCAACCAAGTAGAGGAAGAACCCGATTAGACCTCCGCATGCCAGTGAAATCCATGCTGCTGGAACGCTCAGGTAGATTGCCATCACGAGCCATATAGAACCTCCTTGCAGGAGCCCAAGCCACACCATGGGATCTGCCCACCAGTTTGATTCTGGCATGCCCATGAAACGCGGGAACGGAGAACACCAATCAAACTCACTATGATAAGGGTCGACTCTATGGATTAGAATGGAGATAGTATGACCAAGGTTGGTGATGTCCTGAAGAGGAGGGCTGTGGAGCAGTCCAGAATCAGGGTGCAACTGAACTCCGTGAGGGCTGAGGAGGAGGTCTTGCTGAAGGGTGGAGAGGACACGGTTGCTTGGGTCAAGGAGGAGCTATGCATTGGATGTGACCAGTGCACTATAGTGTGCGAAGACGATGCAATTGAGCTCTATGACACCCCTCTAGCTAGCCCCATCATGGAAGTGGAGGTCAACAGAAAGGCAAGGATACTGAGGGATCCATGCACGGGCTGCAAGATTTGCGTCCTCGCTTGCCCGACCAATGCCATCATCATGATCGACAGGTGAGATAATGGGGGATGACGATCCAGTTAGATTCGGGGCGGAGTTCGGGCCTCATAGGACCAAGAGGGCAAGTGGAGTTTCTCTTTCTACGTTCAAGACGCTAGTATGGGTTTCCAACCTAGGTGGACTAATCCTATTCGCAATAGGCATGGAGTTGATGATCAGAGGAACTTTCTGGTTCGGAATCGCTTGCATAGTGATTGGAATCGCAATAGCCCTATTCCCATCAAACTACGAAATCGTTGGCATGGAAGAGACGGAAGTAGAGGAATGGGGGAAGAAATAACTCCTAATTTTCAAGGTACCCCCTTCCAGAGAATGGTCTGGGATGAGATCAGAAAGATCCCATCGGGAGAGACTAGGACGTACAAGGACATAGCCGAGTCGATTGGAAATTCTAGATCTTCTAGGGCTGTGGCGAATGCCTGTGCTGCCAACCCCCAGCCAATTTCCGTACCCTGTCACAGAGTCATTCGTTCAGATGGGACGATTGGTGGGTACAGTGGGCCAGGGGGGACTTCTGGAAAATCAGCACTCCTAGCCGCAGAGAAGAGGCTCGTTGGCCCTAGAAATACTTGAAGAAAATTGCGAATGAAGCCAACGAGGCAATGGCCCAAATGAACATGTATGTGCTCTGTCCCAATGGGGATGGCCACAACTCAGGAGAAGGTGAGTCTGCTGCATTGTCAGCAGTAGTCTCTGGCGTGTTTGACTCGTGTTCCCCCATATTCTCATCGGTGGGGTCGGAAATTAGGATGTAAACATGACGGGAGTGGAATCACAAGAATGGCAGAAGTAGGACTAGTCCGACAAGCGGGAAAAGAACCATAGTTGCATTATCATCTATCAATTTGGTCGAAGGAATCTCACCCAACACAGTTAGAGGGGCCAACAATACTGCAGCAATGATATCAGTACCAATCCAGAAATGACAACCTAGCCAGACTGAATAGGAAATAATCATGCCAGCAGTGACAGCTGCTCTGAGATCTTGCTTTGCCCTCTTGACTTCGCCCATGACAGGATCAACTAGGGTCATCCCAAGAATAATTGGAGCCCCATATATCCCGGCTTTCATCCCCTCTTTGTCCCCCTCTGGGGCGATCAGAAGTGCAAGCGCTACTGCCAATGCGCCCCATGCTAGAGCGGAAATCTGACTAGATTCGTATTCCCTTTGGCCTACTATCACAATTCCGGTCCTGAGTCGAACGGCCTCGATAACGAGAATAAGTATGCAGATGGCACTGACGAATTCTCTGGCTTGCAGTGAGAAGTATGACGAGATACTCTCTCCGTGTACATAGTAGAGATACGGAATCGAGGCCATGGAAACATGGGTCACGCGTCTGAAAGCATGTCCACCCATGCCGCCTATTGAATGTTCGACATGATCAACGAAGAGGTCACTTGCTTGGTCAGCCATATCATTCCCTACTTTGAACTATAGATGAACTCAGGATTTGAATCGCCTCATTCACAGTTATAGAACCGATACATAGTTTGGAGATTATTTCATCTATTTCTGGGTGAGTAACTAGCAGCGAGTCCCATTCAGATATCAGCCTCTCCCTCATTATCATCTCATTTCTTTCGGACCTTGGTTCACAAGACTCAATTGTTGAAATCAATTTCTCGACCCCTTCTCCCCCTAGGGCTGAGACAAGTAGAACCTCTCGGCTGTCATCTCCAGAAAGAGCTAGTGATATTCGGATGCTCTGAGCCGACGAAACAGCCCCGGGCAAATCTGATTTGTTTACTGCAATCACGTCAGCCAGTTCTAGAATACCTGCCTTCTCTGCCTGAATGATGTCCCCCCTGTCTGGGCCGTCAACTAGGAGAATCCGATCAGCCAATGCGGCAATTCGAAACTCGGATTGGCCAGTGCCAACAGTCTCGATTACGATTCGAGTCCAGCCACAGAGAGATAGGGCCTGGCACATCGGCCAAATACGTGGAGAAATTCCCCCAGGGCTATTTCCAGAGGCTATTGACCTGACAAACACGGTTTCCCCTAAGTCAGCACCCTCCATCCTAATTCTATCAGCGAGAAACGATCCACCAGTGATTGGCGAGGTTGGATCCAGAGCCAGTACTGCTACACTCTCTCCCACGGCAACCCAATGTTTCACCATCTGCCCTATGAGTGTTGATTTACCTGCTCCAGGAGGGCCTGTGACACCCAAGGTCCAACTTGATTCAGACTGAAATTGGGGAACCTGTGGAGACTCGGCGATCGTCGTCATGAGGCTGGACAGGCTTCTTCGATCTCCCGATATTGCTAATTCTAGGAGTTCGCTGATGTTGCTCAATTCCAGTGCCACCCCAAATCGTCTCCGACACCGATTGGATGTTTGTTTTGTTTTCTGAGCAGGGCTTCATCCAAGAAACCCAAAACATCTGAAGTTTGGGTACCTGGTCCAAAAACAGCCCTCACGCCCGATTTGTAAAGAAGTTCGAGGTCACGCTCAGGGATGATCCCTCCTGCGAAAACAATGACATTCCCTAGCCCTTCCCCTCTCAAGCCATCGCAAATCTTCGGAATCAGTGTGTCATGAGCCCCAGAAAGAGTGGATAGCCCTAGAACTTCTGCGTCTTCGTCATTTACAATCCTAACAATATCGGACGATGTTTTTCTGAGTCCAGTGTAGATTACGTCGTGGCCGCCATCTCTGAGTGCTCTAGCAATGACCTTGGCCCCTCGGTCATGTCCATCTAGACCTGGTTTAGCAATTACAACTCGCATGTTTCAATGAGTTGCAAATGGCAATATGACTTCAAGCAACCGGACAAGAAATTCTTGCTCCTCTTAGGAATGCTCATGGGCGGCCTATTCCCATCTCACCCCATGAGTGGAAACTCCGACAAGATTGATGACCTAAGACGCCGAAAGGCTAAGTCGCAATCTGGTGGGGGACAGAAACGGATTTCTGCACAGCATGCCAAGGGAAAGATGACTGCTAGGGAACGGATAGAGGGGTTGCTTGATTCCGACTCTTTCACCGAAGTGGATGCATTGGTTGAGCATCGATGTAGAGACTTCGACATGGATAGAAACGTGATTCCGGGAGATGGTGTGGTTTGTGGCCATGGCACTATCGATGGCAGGCTTGTTTACTGCTTTGCTCAGGACTTCACCGTTTACGGTGGTTCTCTTGGTGAAATGCATGGCTTGAAGATCTGCAAGATTCTAGATATGGCTGTAAAGACAGGAGCCCCAGTAATCGGATTGAATGACAGCGGTGGGGCAAGGATACAGGAAGGGGTTGCAAGCCTAGGTTCGTATGCAGAGATTTTCTTTAGGAATGTAAGGTCTAGCGGAGTCATCCCCCAGATCTCTGTAATCATGGGACCGTGTGCTGGTGGTGCCGTGTACTCCCCTGCAATCACTGATTTCGTGGTTATGGTAGAGGGTACGTCGCACATGTTCATTACTGGACCAGAAGTAATCAAGACAGTAACGAATGAGGAAGTTGGTTTTGAAGACCTGGGGGGTGCATCCACCCATGCCACGAAGTCGGGCGTAACCCACTTTACAGCAAAGGACGACAATGGTGCATTGGAGATTGTCAGGGAATTGGTTGGACTCATCCCCTCAAACAACTTACAAAAGGCGCCTATCGTAAAATGCAACGACCCACTAGGGCGAAAATGCGAAACACTCGACTCGCTAGTCCCGGAAGACCCGAGTCACCCATATGACATGTCGGATGTAATCGAAGATGTCCTTGACTCTGGAAGCTTCTTGGAGGTTCAAGATGGCTTTGCCCCAAATATCATTATTGGCCTAGGTAGACTTGGCGGCCAATCAATTGGAATCGTGGCGAATCAACCAATGCACTTAGCAGGCTGCCTGGATATAGACGCGTCTGTGAAGGCTGCAAGGTTTGTCCGTTTCTGCGATGCCTTCAACATCCCCTTGCTGACATTTGTTGATGTCCCTGGTTTTCTTCCGGGAGCCAGTCAAGAGTGGGGTGGAATCATCAGACACGGGGCCAAACTTCTCTATGCCTTTGCGGAGGCAACCGTCCCGAAACTTACCGTCATTACGAGAAAGGCATATGGCGGGGCATATGATGTGATGTCTTCCAAACATATTCGCGGCGATTACAACATCGCTTGGCCATCTGCAGAGCTTGCCGTAATGGGGGCCAAGGGTGCTGTACACATCATTCATAGAAGGAGGATTGAGAATTCAAGAAATCCCGAACAAGAGCGAGAGAGGCTTGAAGACGACTACGAGGAGACCTTTGCTAATCCATACAAGGCAGCAGCCCTGGGATATCTGGATGATGTAGTCAGACCATCGGAAACACGAGCCGTTCTTGTGAAGGCATTAGGGGCAATTCTGGAAAAGGAAGAGCCGCGCCCGGAGAAGAAGCATGGGAATATTCCGTTGTGAGATCTATGAGTGAAGAAAAAGAGATGAGGATTGTTGCAGCCGTAATTTCATCGATTCTACTAGAGAACGAGTTTGGCGAATCAATCAAGCCCTCGATAGGGAGGGAGGAGGGGAGTTCTTGGTCTATTTCCCATAGGAGAATGGCCCTAGGCAAGACCTCGTTGATGAAGGCAAGAACGGTTAGGAGCACAAAGAGGTGATAATTTGTCTGAAAAGAGGAAAGTCACTGTTGATGGAGAAGAGTTCGAAGTAGAAATTGAGCTCGGAAAAGGCAATTGGGAGGTTTCGATTGAAGGAAGAACATACACCGTCGAGGTAGAAGGGAGTCCAAGTAAACCCACTAAGGAAAGACGCGTGGCAAAGAGTAGCGGAAAAACAGGTTCAGGGATTGTTGCTTCTGCGATTCCGGGTAAAATTGTCGAAATATTGGCAACGGAGGGGGAAGAAGTCGAGGCTGGAAGTGTCGTGATTGTCCTAGAGGCAATGAAGATGCAAAATGAGATTAAGGCCTCCATTGACGGACGTGTCAAGAAGATTATGTGCAAGACTGGAGAAAGGGTCGAGGCAAATATGCCCTTGTTGGAAATATCAAACATATTGGAAGGTGAGAAATGATGCCAATTTGTGATTTCGAAGATTGTGGCAATAAGTCGTCTCTTGTTAGCAGACTATCTCCCAAGGGATACCTCGTTTCGAGTGGAAAGAAAGCCTACTCATTCAGGGAAGCGTATGAGAGGTTCAATTATTGCAAAGGGTGTCATGACCGATTAATGGAAGAGGTGTGGTCCAGAGTGAGGAGTTCTGGAACAAAAAATGATGATCACGTAGCTCCCACCGCAGTTTAGAGCGGTATGTTCATTGAACATCTGTACAATCAAGATGCATGGCCAACTATGTTAGTCATCTAGAATGCGCATACTCAGGAAAGAGATACGACCCTGGAGAGATACATACAGTTTCCGAAATAGGGAAGCCGATAATTGTAAAGTACGATTTGAAAAGAATCGCTAAGGAAGTTGCACGTAGTTCAATAGAGGAATCCAAGGAGCCTGGATTCTGGAGATACGCCCCGTTACTTCCAGTCGGTTCGAAACGAAATAGGGTGTCACTTGGAGAAGTTGTCACCCCGCTAATCTCACTCGAGAACTCTGATTCAATATTTGGAAGGGATTCGGGATTGGTTTTTGTCAAAGACGAGTCAAGACTACCAACTGGATCGTTTAAAGCAAGAGGTTTAGGGATGGCTGTTTCTATGGCGAAAGAGTTGGGGGTGAAGCATCTGGCCATCCCCACTAACGGCAATGCTGGTTCGGCGTTGTCTGCTTATGCATCCAGGGCGGGGATTGAATGCACGGTCCTGTGTCCTGACAACACTCCAGAGATAAATGTTAGAGAGACGCAGATGCAAGGGGCAAGCACGCACATTGTGAATGGCCTAATTGGGGAATGCGGTAAGATCATCTCAGATGGAATGCAGGAAATTGACTGGTTCGCAGTTTCAACTCTCAAGGAGCCGTATAGGATTGAGGGAAAGAAGACGATGGGCCTGGAGCTTGCCGAGCAGATGGGTTGGAATCTGCCGGATGTCATTTTCTATCCAACTGGGGGTGGGACGGGGATTATTGGCATGTGGAAGTGCTTCCAGGAGTTAATTGAACTTGGGTGGATTGACTGCAAATTGCCTCGGATGGTTTCTGTACAATCGACTGGTTGTGCCCCGATTGTTAGAGCGTGGGACAATGGAGAAGATTTTGCAGAACATTGGGATGGGGCTGAGACGATTTCGTCTGGAATCAGAGTTCCTTCGGCATTAGGGGACTTCCTAATCCTGGATGCGGTAAGATCGTCAGATGGTTTCGCAATCTCGGTTACTGACGAAGAGACTCTAGAGATGCAATATGAGATTGGCCGTAGAGAAGGATTGCTTCTCTGCCCAGAAGGTGCTGCTACCGTAGCAGCATATAGGAACTCCTTGGATTCGGGCCTGGTGTCCAGTAACGATTCCGTGGTCCTCTTCAATACTGCAACTGGTCTGAAGTACCCCATGCCAGAGGTTGTTTCCAGCATAGACAAAAATAACGTGGATTACTCATACTTCTGAGTTAAATAAGCCCGAGTGCGTCTTCTATCCTATTCAACTCGGGACCAGTAGAGCCCGAGCCAACAAGTGCATGGCTGTCACTAGCACAGCAACCTGCTCCGACGAAGGGAGAACCGAATGTCACGGTCCCCACCATCACTGGGACCCCCAAAGCGAATTCGATTGCCTCTACTTCTGAAGTCTTCACATCAGGATGTGTCAGCACTCCCTTGTTATTTGCCACGATCATGCTTCCAACAGTCCTGTGTCCGGCAACCTCGGACCGGATGACCTTCACCCCCAATACCTCAGAAATAATCTCAGCTCCTGCTTCTGGGATGGTGGGGCTTACGACAGCACCGTTGTCATTGCACTCAATTAGGTTCCCTGCAGCATTAACTCCGCTCTCCATTATGACTACATCACCAAAGCTAGACAGTTCATCCAAATCCTCCTGAGTTGCTATGTCGGCTACAGCAATGCCCTTACTATTCCCACGCACCAGGCTCCCCAGTAATGCAGAACCCCCTATCGAAAGCCTATGTGCTTCCATGTCAAAAGCCGACTCAAACTCCTCTGCGATTTCTTCTTCCAGAGTTCTTGGGATGAATAGGACATCTCCGATTACACTGAGGTAAACCCCGACTTGGGAGTGGCCAAGAATGTCACCTGTGGAAATTGGCATACACTACCTCCTTGCAATGACTAGCGCCTGTGGTTAATTTG
>CBFIAW010000016.1:0-19007 GCA_965660655.1 Candidatus Thalassarchaeaceae archaeon
ACCTCGTGTAGATGAAATACACCAGAGTAATGCCCATAAAGAAGCATTAGGACCGAGCCGAACCATGCAGCTATTGTCCTATGAACGACCTCGGAGAGTATTAGGGCAAATGATAGGATGAAAATAGCCAGAACTACCTGGGGTTCAGACACCATTATTTGGTGCGAGAAATATTGCCTCTAAATATGTGACTGCTGCCGACTGACTTATCAACGGCTATACTGACTACTTACCAGACCAGAAAACGGCTACATTACCCCTCTGAAATACGAGAGTTGCTGTTGTTAATTGAGCGATTTTGGTGAATAGTGACCTTCTCTGCTCCCTGTCGGATGTAGTGCTCTTGTTGGCCTTGACCTTGACTAATCTCTTTCGTGATAATTGATCTGACAACTCGAAGAGGAGCGATTCTGTCACCCCGCCTTTGCCAATTCTTACCGAAATCTCCAGATCCTCACTCTTGGCCGCGTTGGCGATACGCCTGGGTATATCGTCACTCATTCTGAGCGCCCCGCGAAATCTGGACCTTGTCGGGTCTTCCTCCCACATCTGAGACAGGTGATGATTAATGTCTTGGATGCGATTCTTACTCTCGATGTGAGGCCAGGGGACATGGATTGTTTGCAACTTCGGCATATCTTCCTATTTACTTCGGAGCTAGGTCGGACGCCGTGCTTCTTACCAATAGCGAGAATTTGCCTTGCTGCGTTATCTGCGATCGGGATTCCCTCCCCTAGACTGGTCTCAAGCACAGTGGAGAGATGCCTGATTGCATTTTCGGCCTCATTCTTTCGATCTGCCTTTCTCCTTCTGGAACGCCTTCCCCTTCCAGTCATTGTCTAACCTCATAGGCTTCTTACGGCATTTGCGACGGACTGACCGACTTCCTGAATCGAGCCAGTTCCATCGACGATTGCGAGTATCCCCATATTGCCGTACCATTCCCCCAGAGGCTTTGTCTGCTCATAGTAGGCAGCGAGCCTCAATCGGACGGTATCCTCATTGTCATCCTTCCTCTGAATAAGTCTGCCCTCTACCTCCGGAGGTGGTGGTTTGAATGAAACATGATATATCTCGCCGGTTTCTGGATCCATTCGCCTTCCTACAATCCTGTTTACGATATCTTCATCTGGAACCTCGATGGATATCACCGCCGATACCTCTGTAATCCGTGCTAGAGCTTCTGCTTGGGGTATGGTTCTCGGGAATCCGTCAAATAGGACACCATTTGATGCGTCGGGCTCATTCAACCTGCCTTCAATTAATCCAATTATCACCTGATCAGGAACAAGTTGCCCAGATTCCATATACGTCTTCGCTTCCAAACCAAGTTCCGTCCCTTTGGAAACGGCTGAACGAAGCATATCTCCCGTAGAAACCTGGGGCTTCCCGGTCATTTCTACGATAATTTCTGCTTGTGTGCCCTTGCCGGCTCCCGGGGGTCCGAATAGCACAATCGAACCAGACATGAGTGTACGGCGTGGGCTGGTGCAGAAAAATGAACCGCTCTAGGGCCCGTTCTGCTCCCACCATAGATTCCCGTATGCAACCCATTGGTCCATTGTCCAACCGGCGGGCAGTCCTGTAAGCGGAAGTGGCAGGGCTCCTTCGGGGACCTGATGCGTGGGGAGGGTGGGCACGGTTGACTGAATGACATCCTGAATTTCGGTATTGGAAACCTCCCCGGTAACCACGTCACCAGTGGTGGAGGTGTCTAGTGCTGCTGCCCTCCTCTCGTCCTTAGTCCCTGCTTGGAGGGCTGAACCTCGTGGGATCAACTCCTCGTCAGTACCTACGGGCTGGAACTCCTGCCTAGTTCTGATACCGAAAGAGATTGCTCCGGCTAAAGCCGCAAAGAAAAATATTGCAAGAGTCCATGCAGGTAGACCTAAGGCTTCGAAAACCCCGGAGATCCCCCCTTGATTAGTAGACTTGGACTTGCTGACATCGAAAGTTATAGAAGAATGCGTCACTGTAACTTGTCCCTCTTCAGTTGTTGAATTTGCGTTAATTCTGAGTTGATTTAGTCCGTCTTCGGCGGACTTTCTTGGTTTGACCGATACAGTGATGTCAGCATTTTCTCCTGGGCCCAGTTCTTCTATAGAAGTGGGTTCAAATTTGATGACCCATCCTTCCAATTCCTCGGAGTCTAGCCAAACTCCTGATGCAGTATTCCCAAGATTGTGGACTTCCAATGCGAACGTTGACTCTTCACCTTCGGGAATGCCCTGCAAGTCTACAGAGTCAGTCTGAACTTCAATCCACACGGATGGCAGTACGATGACCTCCATCTCGACGGTGATAGTTTCCTTGGATAGACTCGGGGATGTAGATTCGATGATAACAGGAACTTTGTCGAGCAGGGTCCCAACTGGAGTGCCACTGGGGAGTTGAAGCCCGATTGAGATTACTGAGTCCCTATTCATGTTCATTGAGAATGTCTTTCCAGTCAAGAATCCGCCAGACCAGCCATCTGGGAGAGTTCCCATCGTTAGATCGATTAGCAAAGGAACGTTGCCCGAATTGTGTAAGAAAATATTTGAGTTTCCGTCTCTCCCTAGAGCGATTGAGAAACCTTCATCGCTCTGGACATCTAGGGTGGTAATTTCTCTAACTTCCAATACAGTAGCATTAGTAACAATGGTTTCTCCCAATGTTGTCTTCACTGTAATCGTGTTCCTATCTCCTTTCTCAGAAGCAAGGGGAACTATGGTCCTGATATTGATCCTAGATTCATCCCCTGGTTCAACTTCCACTTCGATGCTTGACACCTCTCCTGCGGGGGGTTCGTCATCGAAAAAGAAAACCTGAATCGGCCATGTGTTAGTCGATGATAGAGCCCGTACTTCGAAATCAAGTGGAATGTTTCCAAAATTTGATATTGATAGAACTGTGGTAATGGTTTCCCCGTTCAGAACGGCTCTGGATTCGGAAATAGCTACTGGGCCAAACTCAATACCGTTTGAATCTGAAATCTGCGTAGAGAAGTCTCTGCTTTCAAACACTTCAATCTCGGCTGTCTCGGTTGTGAATAGCGAGGGGTCGTTGACGGAAGTAGTCACACAGGTAACTTGGTTCGTGTCCCCGGCAGATAATCCGGAAGATGAGGGAGGGACTTTGACACGAATTGGGACGGGAACGAACTGAAGTCTGCTAAGTGGCCCAATCGTTACCTCCGAAGACTGACTGCTTCCAACGTGAACAATCCAGCGATCGACTGTCTCGCAAGAAATACTGTACTCAGTTGGGCCGTTTCCTATATTCTTTACAGATAATGTGAACAGGGCGAATTTGTTGGGTTCAGAACCCAGGTCCTCGGTACCCGCAGAGACCGTGTAGAGGCCCTCTACCCGATCAATGTCCACCGACAATCGAATTGAATGGAAGATGGTCGGCGACATCTGGTCTCTTAGATTGAGGTCGGTAACGAAAAGTCCTGGGAGGGCGAAACTGTTCTCTAAATCAGCGTCTTCATCAGTTAGGTTCAACGAGATTACCACTCTGTCACCCGATTCTCCAAATGGGGAAAGAACCCATGGTCCAGCCTCACTCAACGTTCGGGACCACTCGTCCTGTGGCGTGCTCATAATTCCAGATTCATCGATAATTTGTACTGGGGAAGTTGAGAGTTCAACGGTAATCTCCGAGGTCCCCTCATTCAGGAGTTCTAGTTGAAATTCGGACCAACTTACTAGGCTTGGATCGATATTCTGGAACTTTGCGGATTCTAATTCTTGGAAATCCGAAGGGTGTGAGCCATCTGCCATCAGCGGAGTAATACGCACCCCTATCTCGGTCACATCGAATTCTAGTTCGAAGATATTGTTATTCAAACCGGTGTTTTCGTCATTCAACTCAACAACCTCGGAGAGGTAATCGAGAGTTAGTCTGACTAGGTGAGATCCAGTGGTTGGGAAGGAGTGATAGATCGAGAATGTCCCAATCCCCCCGCCTCCAAGTGATGGCATCGAATATGTCCCTATCTCTGACCCATCAGTAATATCCTGTAGTGAAATTGAGTACTCACCAGTTGGCGCTGCCGCTTGGTTAATCCAAGAAAGTTGCATGGAGATTGTATCTCCCTTCAATGGACTATTTTCTGATGAAAAAATCGAGTTCGGGACGACGGTTAAATCGGACTCTTGTCGTTCTTCTGCGTTTGCAGATAGTACCAAGGAGAAATCTTGAGAAAAACCTCCGGCGTGTCCAACTTGAATTGTCCATATTCCAGATTGAGAAGATGGCAGTCTGACTCTCTCTAGATTATTCAAGTGGTCGTTGGGGCCTGATGATTGGCTGAACCCGTTTGCGAAGTTGTTGCCATTGTATACTTCTCCCGTTGGAGAAGTGACCACGAGATCGAGGTTGTTGACTAGTCGGCTTGCATTCTGATCCGCGGAAGCAGAGCCCTCCTTGTCATTCCATGCCAGAGTCACATCGATGCCGTTGCCGCCAGAGACTTCGAAGGTGTAGATGAAACTGTGACCTGGAAGAAGTTGCCTTTCTTGATCATAGAATACAGACAGATTCTCCCCATTGCTTTGTGGAAAAAGGCTGTTGGAGATATTGAGCTGCCCCCATCCTTCCCATGGGTTTGGCACATCTTGCTCGCCGATATCCTCTGCCCCGTTGACCAATAACGCCCTAATTAGGGGAGAGGTTGGGGTCGCTATTCCGACTTCCTCCCTCAGGAATTCTCTGGCCATCGCAGATGCTCCGGCAACTACTGGAGTTGCCATCGAACTTCCACTCAATGTCATGTACATTGGAGTTGAACCGTCGGAATGAATGGAGCCAGAGCAATTGCCACCAGAGGCGAGGTCTGCTTCTTGAGCTCTAGCAGAGCAAATCATTACCCCAGGTGCTACCAAATCAGGCTTTATTCGGCCATCTGAGGTTGGTCCTGAAGATGATTCGTTGAAAACCTGCCCCACAGTTGCAGAATCGAAGGCACCCGTGGTCGAAGCACCCACAGAGAGTGCATTTTTTGCCGTGCTTGGTGAAGTGACTCCCGATTCGCCCATGTCACCAGCAGAAAAAATAACTAGGAACTCTGGATAGTCATTTGTAAACCAGTCAATTGAGCGAGAATCTGAGGTGTAATCTCCTACTAAGTTATCACTGCCCCAACTATTTGTATGGATGTATGCATCATTCTGTAGAGAGTGCTCGAACATTTGGTACAAAGACCCCCACCTTGCTAATAGTCCGGAGCTATCGACCTCTAGTTGGTAGAAATGGAAAGTCGCTTGGGGGACAATCCCCGTGGCATTCGAGTCGCCGGAACCATCCCCCAGTAGTGTTGAAGTGACATGCGTCCCATGGCCGCTGTTTGAGTCGGCACCAGAACTGTCTGGTCCGAACAAATTGAATACTGGGCTCCTGAGTCTCTCGCCAAAGTCGCCATGATCTACATCTAGGCCAGTATCAGAAATTCCAATTACTTCCCCATGCCCAGTAAGATTGGCGTCGATCATAGTCCTTGCAAAATCTGCACCGGCTATGAAGCTGGCATTTGAGTTCTGGATAGATAGAACTGGGCCTGGTTCGACCCTCAATACTCTATGATCAGAGGCTAATGAAAAAATCATAGTGGGATTTGCAGACTGAATCTGGCACAGATGAAAGTCGCAATTGGAAGATTGGTGTAGCGTCCCTTCAAGATCATTAATTTCCCGTCTTAGATCGGCAATATCCTGTTCAGAATTAGTTGGAGAAGGGGTGACGTCCAAATCAATTAGAGAATCTTCCAACCCCAATAATGGAAATAGTGACTGAGAGACCTTCCACGTCGATGGCATGGGCCCCGCCCATCGAACTTGTGAAAGATTCTGAACCCGTGATATTTCTTCATCGGAGTCCCCCTCCGAGAGGCTGATAATTACCGATTCGTATGGTATCTGATCAATTATGTCAAATCCGATAGATGCAAGTGAATTCTCTAGATCTTGCAAGTCTGAGGTTTGTGATTGGACAATATGCAATCTACCATCATGGGGTTGTTGGAGGCCTGAAATCTGCCACGGACCCACTGGAAGGTCCTCACTCAGGGGATCAAAGATTCCGAAGGGAGTGTATATTTTACCAGATGATTCCGAGATTGGATAATCGCTAGATAATGGATTCTGGAACAATTCCCATGCACCCCCATTGGACTCATCATAAGATTGAGAAAGGGATTTTTCATCGACTACTGGTTCTAGAGAAATTGTATGGGAGAAAGTGGAAAACAAAAACAGAGCAATGACTGAGCAGACTGATTTTGAGGTAGACATTCGGTATTCCGAGACTAGATTCTCTTTTGACTATTGACACTATGCGGGCGTAAATATTCAAGACAACGAGGAATAATAACGACTGATTGAGGCATCTGTCTTTGCAACGGTCTTACGCCAGTCCTCCTCGACACCCATTAGTGCCCTTATGCAATCAACATTCTCAGGAATTACGTCACTCTCCTGATGAATTGCTTGGAAATAGTAGAGGCGATCGCCAATCAGTTTTACACCATCTTCCCAAATGAAAATTTCATGTAAATCGCCCCACTTCCTACCTATATCTCTAGCCATCTCCATGACTTCAGCAGTAGTTGGAATGCGATCCTCTGCGCCATTCATGATGATTACTCGGGGGGTGTCCGCCCACATCTGTAGTATCGACTCTGTAGTTAGTCCGTGGTCCGCTGGGAGGTCCGCAACAATGCTGTGGACATGCATAATTGTTGTTGGGACTGCTACAGCTAAGCTGTTAATTTCTATCTCTGGTTTCACGGTCATTACATCGGGTCCATGGTGGCTTGGTACTTTCAGCACGGGCTTGATTGCATTGATCGGCCCCTTTCCAGAATCTCCCGGATCGGCTGCTCGTCTAATCATCGTACATTCGACCTTCAATGAGCCACAGTGTTCGAAAAGAGGCACCAAAGTTCTGGACAATCCAGTGGTATTGCAAGAAACAACCCTCGAGCCCTTTGCATTCATGTTTTCCATATGATTTGCCGAGGAAGAATACGATAGCCCAGTTAGTTCATGCTTTTCTCCTCCTTGGAAAATATACTTGATGCCTGCTGACTGGTACTTCTCAATATTCTCCGCACCCAATTTTCCAGGAGCGCAATCGACCACGACATCAGAAATCGCTAGTAAGGAAGAAAGGCCCCCGGAGCAAGGGTACCCTTGCTTAGAGAACTGTTCAATCATATCCTCATCATCAAATGTGCAGTACAGTGGAAAACCCTTCTTGATTGCAAGCTCACAACCAAAACTTGGACCAGTCTTAGTCACGCCGGAGACTTCCATGTCTTCTTGTGCATCAATAGCGTCTGCAACACGTTTCCCGATGGTCCCAAAACCGTTTATTGCCACCTTTATGGATACCATTTTCAAATCCCCATGTCTTTGCCTTTGATTAATCGGCGTCTGAAGGATGCCTATGAACCTAGCGAATTCGGCAAGAGTCAATAATGAGTCGCCTCTTTCTGGATGCGTAGTGTAATGCATAGGGGGCAGTAAGTTGAGAGAGATTGTCACTAAGAGTTTGAAACTCAACAAGGACCTGGACAGGTATGTCGAGCAGGCATTGGAACAGGGTCGTCCAGTGAAGATTGGGTGGGGGCGTGCTGGCGATGAAAGACCAAAAGATGGAGAATTTGGAGTCATGACTCACTTGCCCGAGGGTGCTAGGGTGCTTTGCCTAGGGAACTTGGGGGCATGCGTGGGAGCGGCAAATCGAGGTGGAACTTTGACTCTTAGAGGGGGTGCTGGATCGATGTTCGGTGCATTTCACGTTTCTGGAAAAACAGTCGTTGAGAAAGATGTGGGAGACAAGGCCGGATTCGAAATGATTGGAGGTGAGATTTCGATACAAGGTTCGGCAGGAGATGAAGCCGGTGCTGCAATGTCTGGCGGAATATTGCTAGTTAGAGGCCATGCAGGAAATCATTTGGGATCAGGGATGTCAGGAGGCACGGCCTTAGTAATGGGTTCAGTGGGTTCAGAACCGGGCATCGGAATGTCTGGAGGGAAAATCGTGATTTCTGGAAGTTGCCCTCCACCTCCGGATGGGGTAGAAATGAGATCAATAAATAAATCAGAAATTTCTGAATTTTCAAAATTGCTGGATCCGATGGGACTGTCCGTTAACGAGGACGCCCTAGTTCTAGAAACAGGAGCAACTCATTCGGAAAGTTTTGATTCACCTGATTACTTTATCTCAGAGGGATTTGATAATATCTCACTATACCCAAATGAGGACTCTCTGTCTGACAATGCCCCATTGGACCACTACACACTTCTTGTACAAGGTGGGGCCGATTCGGAGGGTGCACTATTGAAAATACCATGGATAATTAGTTGTGAAACCACAATTGATCAGGAAAAATGGAAAGATGTAGATTCACCAGCAATTGTCAGAACTAAATCAAGGAAGAACGACTTGCTATTAATTGGCAGGAAGGAGGTCTCCGATGTGATTGATCATGTCGGAAATTGTTCAGGGATAATTTTCGACATCACAGATTTCCCGGGACTGAATGACGCGGAAATAGAGGCAATGCTAACCTCATTACGAAGCAGAATGGATTCAAATTCGATTATCATGCTAAGGGGGAGAATTGACAGGATTGAACGTGTTTTCAGACTAGTTATGGACTTAGAGCTGGATGGAGCAGTTGTGAACTGTGCAACTAGAAGTGGTTCTAGGCTTGCCTCTTCACTTCCAAAGATTGGGCTTGCTTCGAAGACCATGGGAATAAGTGAAACAGGAAAATTCGTCATGATTGAGGTAATGCACGAGCCTGATGCTAAGGACCTAGTGATTGCTGTAGCTTCGGGTTGTACTGCATTGGTTTCTCCGTGCCCCAAGGGGGATCTGGGTGCGAAGATAGAGGAATTGGGCATAGGCGTTCGTGGTTGGATGCGAGATGTCGGAGTTGATAGAATCGAGAGGATAGGCAGGAGGAACCTCCGAGCCAATGATTTTGACACGGCCGCAATTTCTGGACTTAGACTAGTTGGATATGACCGGCCGCTGAAGATGTGGCTAGAGCTGAGGTGAGAACATACCTACTCTTGATTTCAAGCACTCCATCCTCAGTTATATTCAGAAGATTCACGGGACTGACCACAGGGCCGAAGATTGGTCGGGGTGGCTGCCGGAATTAGGTTGCCCGGTGGATAGCAATAATCAGAAGTCGATAGAGGTCGAAGTGTTTCCGGATCGACCGGATCTACTCAGTCATGAGACTATAGCAAGGGCGTCGAGGTCATTCCTATCATCAACGGAAATCGGAGTTGACTTACCGGTTTTTCCTGGTGAAATCGGACTTTCAGTTGACCCCGAATTAGATGAAGTCAGGCCGATTATTATGGGAGCAGTAGTTAGAGGGGTGGATACGGGATCAAATACAGAAGAGAGAGAAGATTTCATTCAATCTCTGATGGATCACCAAGAAAAATTACACTTGACATTGGGGAGAAAGAGGAAGTTTGCATCCATAGGGGTCCACGATCTAAACTCTCTGAAACCCCCATTCAGAGTAACGACCGTCCCGTCAACTTACTCTTTCATTCCACTTGCTGGCTCGGAAGAGATGAGCATAGAACAGATTCTCACCGAACATCCGAAAGGAGTGGAATATGCCCACCTAATGAAAGGATTGGAACAATTTCCTGTGATACTAGATTCGGAAAAGAGGGTTCTTTCATTCCCCCCAATAATCAATGGCAGCCATACAACTGTACACGAAGGGACCAAGGATTTCTTCATCGATGTTACCGGTTGGGATGAAAGGTCCTGTGAATCCTGCCTTCTTCTTGTATGCCTCTCAATGTCGGAAAGGGGAGGTCGAATCGAGAGTATAGAATTCTCTGGCCCGGATGGGGAGGAAAAATCAATCCCACGAGGGGGGGCTCGAAAGCATCGGATTCCTGAGAGCCTGATTATGAAAATTTTGGGTTTGCAGTTGGGCTCGGATGAGATATCGCGTGCAATAACAAAGATGGGCGGAAAGCTAGAAGAAAGTAGGACTGTAACGGATGGCCCCAATGTACGTGGAAGGTGGGCTGACTGTGTCGTCGGAGAAATTGAGTACCTAATTTCGATGCCTCGGTGGAGGAGCGACATTATGCATCCAGTGGATATTGTAGAAGACATTGCGATAGGATTCGGTTTCGAAAACCTCCCAGAAACTCTGTCAAAGACACATCTAGATGCCATTCCACTCAGGACTTCGAACCTGAATAGGAGGTTTGGAGAAAGTATGAGGGCATGCGGGCTACAAGAAGTGCAAAGTCTGACTCTTTCCAATGAGAGAGACCAATTCGAGAATGTCAGATGGCCACAAGAAGAGGGAATGGCATTGATCTCCAATCCCATCACCTCGGAACACACCGTTCTAAGGCAATACATTCTGCCCTCACTACTGAGGTTGCTTGCTGCGAATAGGCATCATGAGTTACCTCAGAGGGTGTATGAGTTAGGTACAGTGGTAAGGAGATTCAAGAATTGCCAAAGAGGTGCATGGACGTGCGCCGAAGTTGGGAGTGGTTTCACTTCTTCTAAGGGAATTGCACAAGCGTTTCTTAGGGATCTGGGTGCTGAACATGATGATGTCGAATTTATGCCGGCAGAGCCGGGACATGGGCCATGGATCACAGGAAGGGGCAGTCTGATTCTGATCAAGGGCAAGGAAATCGGAGAATTCGGAGAGATTGCCCCGGAAGTGAGTGGGAAATTCGGAATAAAATCGCCAATTCAGGCAGGGGAGATTGACCTAGAAAGAGTTAGAAGGCTGATTCCCGATCCTGTCTCCTAATCTTCCTTGTCCTTGGACAATAACTTCATTGCATCCAAGAACTTCTTGGTCTTCAGATGTTTTTTGTCTTCTTTTTTACTTTCTTTCTTCCCAGTCTTTTTCTCGTACTCAACAACGTTAGTCATGTAATTTGTTCGGGAAATAGCCGGTTTTGTGGGTTTCTTCTTCTTGAACGGCCATATCGGTCCCATGCCTTGCGAGCGACGGCTATGACCATCATACTTTCCCCATTCCGAGTCAATTAGCAGTAGTTTTCATGGCATTAGTTACTCTGGAAGACATGTGAGAGAGCGTCATATCGGGGTTGACGAGGCAGGGAGGGGACCGGCCATAGGCCCCCTGGTGGTCTGTGCGCTTTCCATCCCAAAGGAAGACAGAAACATTCTGAAAAATATAGGAGTAGATGACTCGAAGAATCTAAGCAAGATTAGGAGGAAAACAATTCATGCAGAAATCGTCTCTATTTCCAAATTACGAGGTTGGGAAATAGGTTTGATTTACTGTGATGCGGGAAAAATTGATCGATGGATGGAATCAGGAACTCTGAATACTCTGGAGGTTATGTTGTTTGCCGAGGCCATAACAAAAGCAATTGAAATTGCATCAGAATTCACGCTATTTCTAGATGCTTGTGATGTAGATGCAGAACGCTTCGGAAGGAATGTATCATCCGCCCTAGGAGAAAGTGGCAATGGTTTCAAGATTATTTCCAAGCATAGGATGGATTCTACTGACGTGATAACTGGCGCGGCCAGCATTATTGCTAAAGTAAATAGGGACTTGGCGATTGAAAGGTTATCAAAGGAATTGGGTGTTGACCTAGGCTCTGGTTATCCGTCGGATACGAAGTCCAAGACTGCTATTGAAGAGCTTTGCAGGGAAGAAACCCCCAATGATTGTCTGAGGCGGAAGTGGAGCAATGTCGAGAGAGCTTGGATGAAGCACCATCGAAAACCAATTCCACCGAGAGAGATTGGAAAATTCGGGGGTGTCCAATCGGCTCTTGACGAATGGAATTAGCAAGAACGGTGAAATGCAACTATTGGTTGGTTTGTTCGAGAAACATGGACGAAGACGACGGTTTTGGTTCTGATGACATACAAACCGTGCGAAAATATGCATTGCAGAATGCCATAGAATATGGTGGAGAGGGGAAAACTGGAAGTGTCCTTGGAAGAGTTCTCGCAGAAAGAACTGATCTTCGTCCTCATGCAAAGAGATTACTAAAACTGATTGAATACGAAGTGGATCTGGCAAATTCATTGGCGAATAATCAAGGTATAGAAGAAGCTCGTTCAGAATTGGAAAAGATCGATCCTCGGGCTCTGGAGAGAGAGAAACACCAGAAGAAAGAGGGTTTGCGTGACCTCCCTGGAGATACATCGAAAGTTGTACTCAGATTCGCCCCCAATCCAAATGGGCCCCTGTCAATTGGCCATTCTAGGGGAGTCGTGATTAATTCCAAATATGCAGAGAATTATGGTGGGAAAATTGTTCTCAGATTTGATGACACGGATACAAGAGTCAAGCCACCTTTGGTCGAAGCATACAAATGGGTTGAGGAAGACTTCGAATGGTTGTCTGGTAGATCGGCCGATATTGTCGTTAGGGCTAGTGAAAGAATGCCCATTTATCTCAACCAAGCGGAGAAAATGATTTCGGAAGGACATGGTTATGTTTGCCGTTGTAGAGCCGAAGAGTTTCGTGGATTTCGTGAGTCGAAAATGGACTGCCCGTGCAGGGATAGGGGGGTTAAGGAATGTATAGAAGACTGGAGGGCGATGAATGCCGGTGAGATGAATGAGGGGGATGCCGTTGTGCGTGTTAGGACGGACATGAGTCTACCCAATCCAGCGCTGCGGGACTGGCCTGCGCTAAGAATTCAGCATTCCCCTCATCCAATAGTTGGTGACAAATACAAGGTTTGGCCTCTATTGGATTTCCAGAGTGCCGTGGAAGATTATGAACAGGGAGTCACTCACATAATCAGAGGCAAAGATCTGATGGACAGTACGAGAAAGCAGACTTTGTTGTACGAACACTTCGGCTGGAAGTACCCTGAGACTCTTTACTGGGGCAGAGTCAAGGTTCACGAATTCGGTGGATTCTCTACTTCCGGGATGTCATCTTCGATCATTTCGGGAGAATATTCGGGGTGGGAGGATCCTCGTCTACCAACTCTAAGGGCACTGCGACGCAGAGGATTTGAGGCTCAGTCTCTGATTGATCTTTGGAAGGAAATTGGGCTAACTCAGAAGGATATTTCTATTTCAATGCAAACCTTGGAGTCATTCAATTCCAAGATAATAGACAAAATCTGTGAAAGAAGATTTTTCGTATCTAATCCGGTACCTGTTGTTATTCAAAGTGAAAACAAGCCTAATGAAGCAAATATTGCTAGGCATCCAGACGGAAAATTTTCCGGAATGAGGAGGTGGGGAGTTGATAATCAAATATTCATCCAAGAATCTGATTACATTCAGGGTAAGTTACGACTGAAAGACTTCGCAGATATAGAAATCAACGACTCTGGTGCTAAGATTGAAGGTGAACCGAGGAGCGATGACCGCCCAATCATTCATTGGCTGTCTCAGAAAATTTCCAGAGAAGCAATAATGTTCATTCCAGAGGGGGAAGAAATGAGGGAGTTGGTGGGCCTGATAGAAGACTTTGAGTTGAGAGTCGGGGAAGTTTACCAGTTTGAAAGAGTGGGTTTCGCAAGGCTTGACCGAATTGACAACGATGTAGCAGAATTAATCTGGCTTCACAGTTAGTCGTGAATATTCATTATTGTCAGCAAGACCGCATTTATCACCCCATTAGTTGCGTCGCATTGAAGGGGGCAGTATGAATCAGAGTAGTGTGGAACGTTCTGGAACGAGGCTAGCAGTCATTTTTTCATCAGTACTAGTAATGGTTGTTTTCTCGCCAATTATTACTCAGGCGGCAGAGAGCAATAGTTGCTGTGAATCTCCAGATAAGTTCGACCTATACCTGATTGGTGACCCCGACAATGGCCAACTTACTCCTTTCGAGACGGACTTAGAGGAAAAGAAGACCGTTGAAGTGACCTCGTCTGTTCTCGGAGAGGTAGAAATTGGCTCATGGATGATAGAATGGGGAGAGGCTAGTAGCTACTCTTCTGGAACATGGACGTTCTCAATCCCCTATGAGGTTACAGATTCAGCTGGAGTATCGGCTAATGCAACAGTTGTAGTAAAGATTGGTGGGAATACATACGAAAGCTCTTCGCAAATACCCGCGGTCTATCTTACTGAATCTGGTGAACTTCAAGTGGATATTGAAGTTCAAGACGGTGAGATCTCAAAAAATGAGAAGATCGAAGTGGTATTTTCTGTTAGGAGTTTGATCTTCTCTAATCCGGGGAGTCAATCGGGCATAATGTTCCATTGGGGGGCGGAAGAGGTTGACGCTGCAATTTCTATTTCATTCCCACTTGTGAATGTAGAAATTCGCGATGCTAGCGTAAAGGGCGATCTTGTATTCTTTCCCGTGAGGCTTACTTCCGGATTCGGTGACAAAATATGGACTGGTTCCACAGGAGGATTGAAGGTCCAAAACGCCGAGATTTCCGAAAGTCCGATAGTAAATTCGAATGAAGATTGGGTAGATGTAACATTTGTCTGGGAACCAAGTGATTCTAATGGGGGGACAGTGAGGACTGACTTCCAGATTTCTCTGCAAGGTTCACTTGTAATCACTGCAGACAAGATTCACGAGGTTACACTTGGCCAAGATACCGGAGACAATAGCTGGTATCCTGACGAAGAGCCCCCTAGAACTGGCAGTTCTGACCTCATGGTTGAAGTCAATTGCAAATACGACGGCAATTCAATTGAAAGAAAGACGACAATAGAGTTTGATGGGGCCATGTCGCAATGGATGAGGTGGGGGCTGGACAACATAGGGAATAAGAGTCTTGGATCGAACAGTTGGTGGAGAAACCTGAATACATTTTCTGATACCGTCAGCGGAACGGAGAAGTCCAACGCTAGGGTAGACAACAGCGAGCTATCAGCACTAGAGACTCATCTGGAAGGATCGAAAACCAATCTGAAGTCATTTCTCTCAAACGGATTGATGCTGAATTCGGAATCTGTTTTCGGAGTAGACGCAGTAGAATTTGGACCATTGGAAGTTACCATTGACCTGGGCGTATCTAGGTCCTTCAACTCCGAACAAATTTCTATCAGAGTTGAGGCGAGTTACCCTGTAGAGAAGGGGGAGAGGCAGACACTGATTGAGGATTTTATCAAACCTGGTGGTTATGATTTCTGGGATGAAGTGGATCTTTCTTTCGAAATTAGAACCGGGATGCTATCGGGATTTGGCGGAGTCAATCTTGACAATGAAGAAGTAGATTACACGCATAGAAGATGGATTGTAATGGAGATCCTCACTATGGAGGAAACAGGAATAGAATCTGATACTGACTTTAGACTTGAGTTTATGGCCAACAATGCACTCCTATTCAGCCCTCTGATTTCTGCTATGATTTCGGTATTCGCTCTTTGTTTGGCATTGGGCATAGGGATGGCTCTGACGAGAAGGAGGACAAGGGTCCCAAGTATGATCATGCTAGGTGTCTTGGGGGTACTTTCACTTTCGATATATTGGCTTGGATTGCCCATGCCAATAGTTCTGGGTGTAGTCGGTTCAAGTGTATTACTGGTATTCCCTGCGTCAATCGTATCACCCGTAATCGAGGATGGGGGTAGTCAGAGGAATTCCGCCAAGGGAGGCAGGGTGAAGTGTCCATCTTGCGGCAGGAGGAACTCCGTAGAGTCTGATATCAGGCCACTAAGGATTGAATGCAGTGGATGCAGCAGCACTCTGAGGATAGAATAGTCACACCATCCCACTAGATACTAGGGAATCGGTAACAATCGATGCTGCTTCGGTAGATGAATTACTTTCCCAATTAGACAAGGCTAGGCTGATTTGAGACGCGAGATCGGACTCCCATCCAGATCCGAGGACACAGTGCCAAAGCAACTCCTCCACTCTGGCTGTAGAAGGTAGCTTGGAATGCAATACTGGACTAACCAGCCTTCTCATGATTATTTCACGGATCTCTAATTCTGAAGTCACCCATTCTTTGGAGGCTTCTTCTATCTCAAGATGTTCGAGCCAGTAGTAATTATTGAAGTCTAGAATTGGGACTTCCGTCATAGGGATAACACGGATTGAGCCCTCTGCAGAAAGATAGTCTCGTAGAAAGGAAAATACCGGATCATATGCTGTGTCGAGTGCTTCGTTAATCCAGTTTCCAGATAATATCCATGGTCGCATTCTCCTCAGACGAGGGCTCATGGGGTTAATCTCCAATGCTAGAGCATGTGCTTGGGCTACGGTAGTTAGTGGCCCTTTCCGAGGGTCTCCAAACCTCCCCCTCAGGCCATCTACAATAATTGTGGAAATGGAAATCCCAGAAAGTTTCGTTTTCTGGATTTCTCCGCTTCCGACGATTTGTATGTATGGTTCATAATCAGGAGCCGAGTGTGTAAATCTCCTCTTGTAAGCAAGTCCTGCATCGAGAAGGGCAGCCTCAATAGGGGCTAGTGAAAGTGATCCTTTCAGAGTGGGTTCTGAGATTAGCAGGATTGGTAAATTTGCTCTGACTGCATCGTTGGCAAATCCTTGGATGGTCCCTCGTATGGGGGAGAAAATATCCTGTTCGATTAGTGGTTTCACACTTCGACGATAGAAGACGGGTACAAATCACTACTGATTACTCGACCATCAGGCGGAGTTGGTCTCTCTTGTATGTCCAATCCGAGTCAATCTGGTTGTTTTCACGGTAATACCTGGAGAGTCTCCTAATCTTTGATTCGCAAAGTTCCAGTTGCCTCCTGTTGTGAATATCCTTAGAATTGTTTGAAAGGTGGTCAATCAGTCGTAGAGCCCTGCGCATTAGGCTCATTAGATCCTCGGGGAGTCCGGTAGACTCCCCTAGCCTATTGAGTGTCTGAGAGATTCTCTCGCCGGTGACTAGTCGAACATCAGGGACTCCGTGCTTATCCCTTAGCATAGTTCCGATTGAAGCGTTTGTGTGACCTTCGCCTGAAAGTTTCACAATGATCTCCTCGATCTCTTTCTTGTCAGCATTTGACCACTCTGGAGGAGCTGAAGAATGGGGCTTACTAGAGCCACTGGCTCCCTTCCCTTTGCTGTGCATCCTAGACAATTGTATACCTCGGGCAGCCGGGCGACCTGCTCTCCCTCTTTAACCGCTACGCAGTAAAAGTTGGATTTAGGCAATCAGAGGCGGTGCCTTGATTTTGCCAGTTTGCCTGGCCCTAGTGGCCATTCCCACCCCGGAGCGATCGATCTGGCAGAGCCAATAAGTTCCCCTCCCTGGATTACCAGTATCTCATCGCCGACAAGAATTGAACTGTCATGATGGTCGATCATGCCCGGGAAAATATCACCAACCCAGTCTACTTCTGGAGTGATTTCCACTGTTTTTAGTAGGTTGAGTCTGCTCATCGTACCTAGGCTTGACTTGGAAAGCAAGAATCTTCCTCTCCGAGGATCCCATTTTGCCATTTGTACCCCATCCTTGGTGATTGTGAAAATTGGAGGCCTCCCCCTAATCTGGCAGCCATCCAACCACTCGTCTGAACCGAATTGGAATCTGGAAATTGATTTCATCTTCTCCTCCCTAACGCTGAAATCGGTTTCGCCATCATCTCCTTCGCCAAACGATGAAGAGATAGCTTGCTGTAGCCTTTCTAGAGATTCACGAGAACCTGCTCTTTCCCCTCGTCTGGTATCGATTACTTCTATTCCTCTAATCTTTAGTTCAATCCCAGAATGATTTACTATATTGGAGTAGCCTATCCTTTCGACGAGTCTGCTCAGCATTCTTCGAATGACTGACAATTCATCTTCATCCCAATCCCCAGTCACTGGAATGTCATAGTGTGCAGCTGGCCACAAATCTTCCAAATCTCTAGGAACTAATCCCAAAGGTGCAGTCACCATCACCTCATGGGCTCTTGAATTCCCGATTGAACGGCGGAACCTGGAGTGACTTTGTGAAAGCCTGTATGGTTTCTTTGCTGAGCAGGGTAGCAGGACTAGGACGTCTCGTTGTCTCGAGGGGGGCTCATAATCCTCAGAAATGGTTTCTCTCCAATGACGAATAATCACATCATTCCTACTCTCAAAGGAGTGACAACGAAGTTGTTTTCCAAATTCTACAGAACTGCTTGACAGACCCATTTGCTTGGAGATTTCGAATGACAGTTGGTCGTGCCTTCGCAGATGTTCGACTGAACGTGGACTCGAAGTACTCTGGCGTTCGGCCAGATCCCTAAGAGAACCATCCCTAATTGCTGATCTGGTTGCCGAAATTGCTCGAACCCACATCTCTCTTTGAGACTCCATAGATGAATCCTCATTAGTTGATGATTCGGGTATCCTTGGACCTGTTTCAGAAAGTAAAACCCCAAGTGATGATGCTTGTCTGGAACGAGCCAAGTCGAAAATATCTACTCCCATCCACGAAAGTAGCGCACAATTATCAGGCCCACCAATCCCCGGGGCCCATATCAAAGAAGATGAAAAGTTAGTTCTAATCGTCAATAAAGCCTGTTCTATCATCCCCGGACTGTTCGATAATTGTGGAGCATCCGTCAATACGATTATTGAGGGTTGTACCTCCATGGAAAGTAGTGATTGATCGTGATGCAATGAGTTCCAAGTTACTGGAACAATCTCAATTCCTGAACCAAATTCGCCAGAATTTGATCCCACTAGACTAGGTGGTAGGACTAATCCCTGTGAAGATTCCCATGTGTCTAGTGAATCGAATGGGAAACAGAGGTTGGCACGGGTGGATATCTGCATCGAAGAAGGAATTGTAGAATTATCAAGAGAAGATGAAAATGGTGCGATTGAAACCGGAAAATCTGGATCATTGTCACTAATAATTAGTCCTGGGGCAAAGGAAGCGGGCGCATTCCGATCTCCAAGAGAAAATAGTCTGGAGAACCGGTCCCTGGAAATGACGGTCCTGCCTATTGGCCGCTCATCCATTGGCTGCCCATAGAAGCATTTCGCTTGAAGGATTCTAAGACCTAGTTGCCCTCCCAAGTACGATGAGGGGGGCCAATCTAGTACTGATTATATTGTTCGTGACTTCAATATCCGCATTTTCTAGTGCCGA
>CBFIAW010000017.1:0-18892 GCA_965660655.1 Candidatus Thalassarchaeaceae archaeon
ATCTATCAAGTTGAGCTTCAGGGAGGGGGTATGTCCCCACTTGCTCCACTGGGTTCTGAGTAGCCATTGTTAGGAAAGGGGCAGGCAGTTTATGAGTGACAACCCCCATTGTAACTTGCTTCTCCTGCATGGCCTCAAGTAGGGCCGCCTGGGTCTTTGGTGGCGCTCTGTTGATCTCATCAGAAAGTAGTAGATTGCAGAAAATAGGTCCCGGCTTGAATGTGAACTCTCCTTTCTTGGCATCATATATGTTGGTTCCAGTAATGTCTGCAGGAAGCAAGTCAGGGGTGAATTGCACTCTCTTGAAGTCACATCCCAGTGCATCTGCAAAGGTATTGGTCATCAGCGTCTTCGCTAGACCGGGGAAATCCTCGAACAGAAGATTTCCATTCGACAGAATGTCGACCATCACGTTGTCAATCACATGCGCCTTTCCAATGATCACTTTCTGCACTTCGGTGCTAATTGCCTGCCCCATCGCTCCTGTTGCCGCCAATACCTCGTCTTTCTTGCTCGATCCACGTGCCTCTTGAGCCTTCTTGGCCAAAGTAGCATCGTATCCACCCGAACTGGGTGCCTGCATCCCTTTTACTGGTTCTGTTTCACTCATTTTTTTCTCTCCGTTTATTAGTTATTTTTTCCCCATCGGCGAATGGTTTGCATCAACTTGCGCAACTCTTGAGGCGTGTACATCCGGCTTTGGCTATAAGCCAATTCCACCAGACGAGGGTCGCCAATCATCGCCTGAACTTCAGGAGGGGGCCTCATTGCCATCTCATCCCGAGTCAGATCATGGTGAATCCTCACTTTGGTTAGTAGCGCTCTCCTGACTCTATCCCTATATGTCGCAGGATCCAGTTTTTCCGGACGCTGGTTGAATTTGGTTAGATCGAAAACGTGCCTCCAGTTTTCTTTCTCGGGAACCACCATCATCGCCACAAGTAGTAGTAATGCCACGTTTAGGACTACCAACCACTTCAGGAACTGGTTGGAAGTTAAGAGGACAACCGTCCCCATCGTCTGAACGAAAGGCTCTGAGAGAACTCCTGTAACATGCCTGCTCTCATCAAAAACAACTTGGAAGTTACCGGGATCAGACCTGATTGGCGCGTTAAGATCAACATTGTCAAACTCCATCATGTCGTAAACCAGGAGTTTGAAGAATCTCTCATTCCCCCCCCAATCGTTGTTATTCAGGATTTCCTGAGTCCAGCAGTTATTCCGGGTGTATTCGCCGATAGCTGAGCAGTCTTGGCTCAGACCTTGGTCCTGTGCCATTCCCAAATCCCAAAGTAAATTCGAGAACGCCTCATCATCAGAAACAAAAACAATGCTCCCAGTTACATCCAATTCCCCCACTCCAGCTGAGAATGCCCCCCTACCCTCGTCTGCAACTTTGTCTAGGACTTTGATTCCGGGGTAATCGAATCTCATCATCAGCCTCAGATCGCCTGTGGCCGGATTTTCGGGGTTTGTTGCATCTCCATCGCCAGCCCTGTCAATAAAGGCGGATGGCGAGGCTCTACCAAGAGTCATGACACTCCTGTGGCCAGGGTCCTCCAGATCCTTGTCTGTGGCCTCAAACATCATCCCAGTAGGTCCTCTGTACATTACTGGTAGTCTGCAATCATTCAGGCCATCCGGGTTCTGGATTTGAAATGAGGTGCAACCCTGCATTAGTGCGCCGGGAGACATCTCATCTATGTCCTGATTCACCGGGGAAGCGCTCCAAACGTTACCCCAGTCAATTTCTTGTACGCCCTGCTGCGTGTAGACCCAATGCTGTTTGTCGTCCTTCAGTGGCGCGTCCATGTATCTGACGCCGAATAGTATTGCCAGATTGTGCGCTTGCGTATTGTCCGCTGCTACTATTACTTTGCCGCCCTTTTCTGTGACGAAGCGGAATATCTCATCCGCCTCAGTCTTATCGATTGGTTTCTCAGGCGCGATAATCGTCAGCAGAGTCCGATGGGGGTCTTTCCAATCATTGACCAGCATTGGAGTCGACATAGTGTTCGCAACATAGTAACCATCATCCCTATTTTCGACATACTCGCCTTCGAAGCTCTCTCTCATATCTGATAGTTGCCCCAAACCGCTATCATCGTAAGCCGAATAATTGGTTGACTTGCCGACTACGAAAAACATGGGCAGGACAAGCAGCATTATTGACGTAATAACCAGGGCGTACATCACGTTCCGATTGAAGCGCTCTTCAGCATCCATGTCTTCTGCCATGGTCTACAAATCCCCTCTCCAAGTCGGGCCATCGGCCCAAGCAACATCAATTGGAAAATCAAATCACGGTTATATGTTGCTGATTTAAGTTCGTATTACTGGTTTCTATAATATTTTCTTCCAGAATTTGCTACCCGATTTCTTCCCGGGGGAAGATTAGCGCCACAAGAAATCCAGACAAAGTAACAATGATTCCAGGAGCAGGTAGATTGGACTCCACCGAATCCTCAGTACTGCTACCCCCGCCTTCCTGACTGCTGGATCCAGAATCCTCCGAGGGGGGTGGCTCAACAGATACTCGCACTTCATCTTCTGCCATGGCATTTCCACCTTCACTCACTTCCCTCTTCGAGGTTACAGTTACCGTGATATCGCAATGCCTCTTTGGATGGCTTTCAGAAGCTGTAACTCTTAGATCAGCATCCTTTTCTTTGCCAGCTTCTATGTTTCCGCTGAGTAATAGGTCTAGCCCATCATCGGTCGACAACAGCGGGCAGTCATCCTTGACATCCACTTCGCCCACCCCATCCTGTGCATTTCCGTTGTTTGTGACAGTGACGGTAAGAATAGTGTCCGAACCCGCATTCATAGGTCCGAACGGTTCAGCAATGTCGACTGTGAGATCGAAGATTGAGGGTATCTCCAAGTCACCTTCCCTGTTCTGAGGCGATGATAGTGGGTCAGGTACCCCCTGTCTAGCTGTTATTGTCGCAGTAATGGAGAATTTCTCCTTCTTTTCTGCATCATGCGTTAATACGTCAATCCCGTTAATCTTGAGATCGAATGACTCATTGGAGCCTGCAGATATGGTCTCACCTTCAGGCGCTTCGTGATTTCCACTGAAAGGGATGCTGAATTCAAACTCGACAGTAATATCGGTGAATCCCGAATTTTCAACAAAGAACTCTACCTTGGCCGAGCCTTCACTGGAAAGCAAAAACGGGTTAGTTGAGTCTTCCCCAGGGTAGTTGATTCCCAACTCCCAAGATTCCAACTCTTGTGCTGTTGTTGGAGTTGCCGAGAATAGGGACAATGCCAGAATCACTCCGAGCAGCATCGAGCTTACTCTCGAACTCATCAACTCACCAGTAAATCCCTGCACGCTCTCTTCGTTAAGACCTTCACCATCTTTCTTCTATATGCCGGGGAGAACCATGTGTTCTGCACCGGCTTTACCGCCTTCCTGATAGATTCGGCGAGATCTTCGATGGTCTCGGCCCCCCTCCATCTTGAGATGGCCTCTTCCGCCTCCTCCAGATGCAGGCTTGGGATCGACTCAAGACCCGTTGTCGCTACTCGGAGGTTTGCGGGGCCGCTACTAGAAACCCCCTTCCAAAGGACGGCAACACCTGCTTCCGGGAAGTCCCAGGAGTCTCTCTGCCTCAACTTCTGGTAGTCCCCACTCCATTCTACGGAATCTTCTGGTATGGTGATGTGAGTCACTAATTCCCCACTTTCTAGTACATTTCTTGTCATTCCATCCAATTCAAAGAACTCGCAAAGTGGCAACGATCTAGTTCCATTGGGCGAGGCAAGATGTATCGTTGCATCAAGACACATCAGTACAGGGGCCAAATCCGCCTGATATGTCGCAACACACAATGTGTTCTGATTCGGTATGACTCTGCAATCGGCTTCCGTACCACAATCACACTTGTGGCACCAGTCAATGGACTCCCTCCATGTCTCAGACTGGTTCACCCAGTAGCATCTGGTGTCTAGGCAAATGTTTCCTCCTACGGTTCCAGATTTCCTAATCAGAACACTGGCAACGGAATTTGCAGCCTTGGCTAGAACTGGATGCGTGACTGCATCTTCCGCTAAATCATTGATGCTAACCATCGCACCAATGTGGTTCCGACTTAATTCTCGTAATTCAGGAATCGATGCGAGAGAAATTACATGGCTCTTCACATTGATGTGCCACTTGTAGTTAGGCAAGAGATCCGTTCCGCCAGCAATCCAGTCGAAAGCTTCTCCAGAATCAGAAAGCTCTCGTGACATTTGAAGTGCTTCATCGAGGCTCTTGGGCGAGAGTACTCGGAAGGGTGGCATCTTCATTTTGTACCCTCCAAGTGCCTTCTCTCCGTGTGTTTCCAAGCACTTCCTGCAAGGCGAGGGGATTCGAGGTATTCTTCGTCAGGAGTAACTCTAACCTCCCATCTCGGATCAACTTCATCCGGCGGAACTGAAGGATCGAGTCCGAACAGAGCTCCATTGTAGTAGTCCCCCCTCCCTTCGTCAAGCCTTCTTTCTTTGTCCCTTAGCCTGTGTTCATCGCCTCTCTTCTCGAGGATTGATTGTAGATCTGAGAACTCAAGAGACGGGCATTCAAGATCAGTTGGATCAGATACTCCTTCTGTCTTGCATCGCTTCTCTATCATCTTGAAAACCTTCTCTGGCGTCATTGGAAGTTCCGAAGTCCTGACTCCAACTGCATCGTAAACAGCATTGCAAACAGCCGGAAGAATAGGGAGTAGAGGCCCTTCTCCAGCTTCCTTTGCCCCAAAGGGCCCCTCTGGATCGTTAGACTCCACGATAATCGGAACCACTTCAGGCATCTCATGGACGCTTGGTATTTTGTAATCAAGGAGGTCTGGGTTCATCAGATTCCCATTCCGACCATAACGCATCTCTTCTGAAAGAACCTGCCCCATACCCATATGGCAGGAACCGATAATTTGCCCCTTTACTGCTAATGGATTTAGAGCCTTTCCACAGTCATGTGCTGCCCAGACTTTGTCCACTTTTGTCTGACCAGTCTCCACGTCAACAGTTACTTCTGCAACATAGGCAGAGAAAGAGTATGCAGGCGCTAGGCCTGCTGCAGCCCCTTTGTGAGTTCTGCCCATCGGTGGTGTTCTGTATGCTCCCGACGATACCAATGCCCCCCTGTCTTCTTGCGCCTTGTGCAGAGCCTCCAGATATGACACCCCTACTGCTGGATCTTTTTTCAGGAAGATTCGGCGATCGCCAATCACCAAACCACTTCTGTCAGCGCCCGTGATTTCTACCGTTGCATCAAGAAGTTTATCTCTGATCTGGATTGATGCAGAGATAGCAGCATTAGCGTTCATGAAGGTGACTCTGGACGAGTATGAACCTAGGTCGACCGGAGAAGTATCCGAATCTCTGGACTTGACTCGAATCATGTCAAGAGGCAAACCTAGTACCTCCGCAACAGATTGGGCAACAACGGTATCGGACCCCTGTCCTATGTCGGCAGCACCGGTGTGCACCGTTACTCCCCCATCCATGTCCACCTTCAAGTGAACAGTCGCATGGGGGAATTTATTCGGGTCCCAGTGTATGGGCAAACCACTCCCTGAGATGAAGAATCCACAACCAATGCCAATACCCTTGCCCAACGGTAGATTTCTGAATTTCTTGTCCCATCCGCTCTCTACCCTCACTCTCTCTAGGCACTCCCTCATTCCAATGCTTGTAACCCTAAATCCCGTAATTGTCGCTGAGTGAGGGGGTAGAAGATTTGCTAAGCGAAGCGTAATAGGGTCTACACTGAGATCTTCAGCCAAGTCATCTAGCCCTACTTCTACTGCGCACCTCGAGTTTACCGCACCATGCCCTCTCATGGCTCCACTGGCCGGTTTATTCGTCCAAACCCTGGCTCCAGTGTAGTGGAAAGCACCAATCTCGTATGGTGCTGTGTGGAGCACCCCATTGTAGTAAGTCGTCACATGCCCGAAAGAAGCGAAGGCCCCCCCGTCAATTAGTGCGTCAGTCTCAATCCCACAGATTCTCCCCTGTTCGTCAGCATGAAGATTCATTTCAATCCTAGATGGGTGCCGACCCCTATTTACCCAGTAAACCTCTTCTCTGTCGAAAGTTATTCGAACGGGCCTGCCGGATTTCCTTGCGAGAATTGCTGCACACATTTCATGAGGAAAAGGATCCGATTTTCCACCAAAACCCCCTCCGACAAATGTCCGATGCACATTGATCTGATGCATTGGGATCTCCAATACGTCAGCCAGTGCTCTGTGGAGATAGTGAGGAACTTGTTGGGGGGTGTATAGAGTGAGTCTGCCCGACGGGTCCCAGTTTGCAACCACAGCATGGGGCTCTGTGAACCCATGATTCACTCCCGCGAATAACCAACTTTTTTTGTGACTGGCAATCGAAGACTCAGACATCCCAGAAATGTCGCCGAATTCTTGGAAAACCCTCTTTTGGATGTTTGACTCCCCTATGTGATAGTTTCCTCGGTCATGAATCGGCTCCTCACTATCCTCAAGTCCCTTACGCATGTCATGAACCGAGTCTAGAATCTCATACTCAACCTCAATTAGCCTTTCTGCCTCTCTAGCGGTAGACTCGTCAACTGCAGCCACGCATGCCACAAGATCACCAGTATGTCGAACCTTTTCGACTGCCATCGCATGCTCATCCTTTGTCACAGGAAGAACCCCGAACCGGTTTTTCGCATCCGCCCCCGTTGCAACCGCAACTACTCCTGGCAACTCAAGGGCCTTGGAGCAGTCAATCGAGAGGATCTTCGCGTAATGGTGGGGTGAACGGACAATTCTCCCAATCAGCTCTCCTGGGAGCCGTACATCATCACCATAATGGGCTTGACCAGTTACTTTCCAAGAACTATCGACCAGTGCAGTCGGTTTTCCAATTACTCGGCCACTCACTAATTCATCATGCCTGTGAGGCCCCCATGGTTGTTCCAAAGAACCACCTTGTGAACTGGGGACCAATTCGGGATCAATCGCCTCAGAGAATCGGTTCTTCCCTCCAGAACCAGGTCTAGAAAAGGGGATTTTTCCAGGCTGTTGGCGGTATCCGATGATTTCCTCATCATTTTCCACTTGTTCCTCTCTCTCTCCTTTCTCGGTCATTCTAGTTATCACCAAATCCTGGATGCGGGTCGCTCTTGGGGCTAGTCGAGTCTTCAATTCCAGTTCCAGAGACTAGGATTTCAGAAGCCGCCTTCACCGAGTCGACAATCTGCTGGAATCCAGTACATCGACAAAGATTACCCTCTATTGCCCCTTTAATCTCTTCTTCATCGGGGCTGGGATTTTCAGACAGTAGCGCTGAAATTACGACTAGGAAACCCGGAGTGCAGAATCCACATTGACTCCCTCCGAATTCCGCGAAGGTCTTTTGAATGGGGTGCAAATGATGTCCATCGGACAATCCTTCAACAGTGGTAATTGTAGTTGCATCCGCATCGATAGCTAGAGTCAGACAGGATAGTCTCGGCTCACCATCAATGAGAACAGAACAGCATCCGCAAGTGCCCATGTCGCATCCACGTTTGGTCCCCAGGCTTCCGACCTTATCCCTCAGGACATCAAGTAGAATTGCATTGCTCCCAATGAAAATTGAGGTCTCTTCGCCGTTAACGTTGGCATTCCACTCGACCTCATCAGGATGGGGGAGCATCGGTAGCCGGAACTGCACCACATTATGACCAATCGAGTTCATCCTTTGAGCATTCGGTATACAACCAAAACCTATGAGAAATCATTGACGGCCTTCTTAACGACCTCTGATTCGGCTCTTTTCAGATGCTCTCCGATGGTGCTTCTCGCTACTCCCAGATTATCTGCTAGTTGTTTCAGAGTGACTTCCGAACCGCTGTCGTAGTAGCCACTCCGAACTGCAAGCTCTAGCACTTCTCTCTGCTTTTCAGTCAGAAAATCATCATCCTTAGCAGCGCCGTTCTTTATCGTCTTGACACTAATCGTGTCGGGAGGCATAACGGCCCTAACGAATTCCAAGAAACTACGTATTGAACTCGAAATTCCAACGATTCTAACTTCCAATCCATTTTTCGAGTCTATGCCATATGGGGGATGTACGTAGATGTTTGATAGTTCAACTGCAGATATTGCGAGTGGGTGAGTGCATCGTATGCTGACAAGAACGCCATTCTCGTCTTCCTCATGAATCTCCAATACTTCGAAACTTTCCAAGTCTGAGATTTCGGAAAGAGCATGTCCTTCGTTGATTTGTAACTCAACTAATTGGGTCACACCGTCAAGTTCGGCTGAAAGGTGCCCGAGAACTTCTAAACTCTCGCATATCTCCATCAGAGAATCAATCTGATTAATTCCGCTGAGGGAGGAAACCTTCCAACGCAGGAGAACATTTCTCATACTTGTGCAAATTCTTTTTTCTATTTAATAGACAACCCTAGTTCCAGTATGCCTCTCTGATGTCCTGGTTAGATTCCATACAAATCTCGACATCAAAGGGCCTCTGAGACATGGCATTGCTTCCATTCAGGTGTTCAATTATGGGTTTGACATTACCCTCATTCACAACTCCCCAGCCAACTTGTGTGCATGGGGCTACCGGAGAAACGGGAGTAGTCCCAGATAGGGGGTCCCAAGTGGAGAAGGATGGATACCAAGCCGAGAGATTCAGCGCATCTCGTAAGTCATCGTTAGTGATTGAGAAATTTGTCCCATTGACGATGAATCCCATTCTGCTATCGGGATCTGCCCCAGAAGATAGATCACCGAACTCAGACCTTAGATTTTCTAGAACCTCAGAGAGAAGGCCAGCAGTCCTTGGCGTTGCAAAGGATGTACCAGATGTCCAATGGTATCCATCGATGTCATCGTGGTTCGGTAGGAACTGGGTCCAGTCCGCAGCTATGTCTGGATAAGAACCACTCATCGTCTCCTTCTGATCATCATCCTCTTCGGCATATCCGGAAATTCCAATGCTCCAAGGGGGGCCAGCAGTAGAGTCTTGGATTGCTGGCGAAGGGGAGTTATCCGCGGCCCCTGTGTGGATCTTCTTCTCTTGGACCACAGCCACCTTGGTAGCATCCTCGATGCCGGGTACTGGCAGTGAAAGTATCGGCCCGAAACTAGTTGTTATTACGTCAACCAATGGCTGATTCGCAGCTGCAAGAACTGCAGCATCACTGAATCCCTCAACAAAGAAAATTACCGCCTCAGGATTTGCGTTTAGCACTGCTCCGGTGACTGCGGTTCCATGCCCGTCACTCGGATCGTCTAGGATTGGGATTTCAGTATCATCATCCGGAGTCGTACCAATAATTCTGGAACCCTTGAACCAGACAATGTCGCCCGACTCGATGATATCCCAGCATCTCCCTCGATCGGCCTCATACCTTTCGTTCCATGTTCCATTTTTGGCGATTTCGCACACCATGTTAACCCCCAATTGATCAAGAAGCCATTGAGGATAAGACTCGTTCATGGCGAAGTGATCGTGATACACATTGATTCCAGTATCGACAAGAGCAACTACGCTGAATGCACCGAAGTCCTCCTCGAGATCAGTGTCCATTTCCGCTCCCTCACCATTTTCTCCTAGGCAACCGACAAATGTGGCCGTAACCACCAGCACCGCGATCAGAGCAGAGGCCGTTCTCACGGTCTTCCGCATTTGCTCACGAATTTCATACTTAGGTAGGGTTGACTGCCCTTTCCAAGGAAAGCACTTCCGCGCAAACGGCAACTGCAATTTCTTCAGGGGTGTCTGCCCCTATATCCAAACCAATAGGGCACCTTACAGCTTCTACAACCCCCTTATCAATTCCATTTTCTAATGCTGACTTTTCGAATTCTGACCACTTTTTCTTCGATCCGATTGCACCAATTCTCGGCCTCTCAATATCTCTGGAGATTCTCAATAACCCGATCAGCAAGTCTTCATCAACTCCCCAATCATGACTCAGTAGAAGAACATCAGAGAACCTTTGCAGTGACTCTTCATTCTCTGTACGAAGTAACTCTTCTACAGAGCAACACATCATTCCCACTGCGTTAGGGAACCTTTCCAAATTACAGAATTCTTCTCTGATGTCAAAAATGCTGTATGACCAACCCAGGTTATCGCATACCTTTGCTATGGAGAATCCCACATGCCCACCTCCAGCGATTAGAACGTGGGGCATTGGATTTATGATTTCCATAGACACTGTGACGCGACCTCCACACAGGCTGTCCAACGCCGTCACCTCTTTTCCCTTCCCATCTTTGTGTAACAAGAAAACCTCCACATTCCCACCTCTTTTTCTTTGTGAAACGCCCTCTGAACGCAACATATCTTCTAGCGCCTGTTCCACCCTTAGCTCAAGTCCAGCACCACCCACTGTCCCGAACTTAGATCCGGTCGAACTGATAGCAAGTCTCGCTCCGGGCTTTCCTGGGACACTGCCCTGCGCCTCGATTATGGATGCAATTGCAACCCTCTCGCCCGCCCTCAACCTATCCAGAACCCAAGACAGTACAGCTATACTCACGCCTACCTGAGTAGGCACTGTGCCTTTGGAGTTGCGATTCCTAACCCAGAGCTACATCTAGAATCATCATTATTGTAAAACCCATCATGACCCCCATGGTGGCTATGTCACCGTTCTTGCCTCTATGGGCCTCAGGCACCAACTCTTCTACTACTACGAAAATCATGGCGCCGGCAGCGAAAGCAAGTGCATAGGGGAGTATTGGGTTCATGTAGACTACGGCGACTGCGCCCAATACGGCTGCAACTGGCTCCACCATTGCGGATAGCTGACCCCACCAGAAACTCTCCTTCTTTGTCAATCCCTCCCTCCTTAGTGGAACTGAAACAGCAGCCCCTTCGGGGAAGTTCTGAATCCCTATCCCTATTGATAATGCAATCGCGGCCCCAATACCTTCTCCAGAGGCGGCCGCCCCAAAGGCAACTCCGACTGCCAGTCCCTCGGGAACGTTATGCAGGGTGATAGCAGAAATCAGAAGTTTACTCCTGTGCCAACTGGTCTTCACCCCCTCGGCCTCTTCCGGGGGGGCTCCTGGATGGAGATGAGGGAGGAAAGCATCGATTAACCTCATGCATACTCCTCCAATTATGAATCCAAATGCAGCTGGAAGGACCTTCGAAAGCCCCTCTCCATCTGTTTGATCAATTGCTGGGCCCAGAAGGCCGAAACAACTCGCTGCAATCATTACTCCAGCAGCGAAACCCAGCATACCATCCAGGGCCTTCCTGTTTATTTCGTGAAAGAAAAATACGAGTCCGGCTCCGGCCGCTGTCATGAACCAGGTGAAAATTCCCGCTATCAATGCCTGCTCAATTGGACTAAAACCTTCTAGCAAATCTTCAGGGTTCACGGTTCTGGGTTGAAATTACACTTTTCAATTTTCTTGGTCAATAGAATCTAACTTTTGGTGTAAATACTCAAGGTCTGATGGAGAGTCAATATTTAGGTGGAGGCTATTGTCAAGAACCTCGAATTTGAATGGGTCAACGATATCCCTCAGTGGTAAATCATCAGAACTCTCTCTAACTTTGGCAACGTCTTCAGGGGATAGTAGCAGAGGGTGGCCCCCTCTGCCTTCACGCATAGGGCAGCACGTCTCGTCCGAATCGATTAGACGTTCAAGTGTGGAATCTGAGAAGCCCGGTCTATCCACTGGTACAACTAGCAACCTGTAGCTAGCGCCCATTGAGAAATCAATGCTTGAAATTCCGACCTTCAGAGAACCTGTCCTCCCTTTCTGAGGTTCAGGATTGACAACAACATTTGATTCTGGAAGGATCGCAGAGATCTCTCCAATATTCTTCTTTCTAGTCACAATTGTGACTCCAATCCCCTTCCTCGTGATTCTATCTGCCAACCATCCGATTAGGGTTCTGGAACCTATTCGAACTAGTGCCTTGTCTCTCCCAAGTCGAATACTGGAGCCTGCTGCAAGAATTACGCACTCCAGTCTAGACAAACCCACGTCTCCCCGTCAGTAGGCTTCGTAATAGTGCTATACTAATCCGCCTAGTAATCCACTGAGATAAGTCATGTAGGAGAGATAGGTAAGAATCATCAATGAGCCAACATTCTTTGAGAAATCCTTCCCCCTGAGAAACACCGTAACGACGAATCCGGATGTAGCGATTACCACAACGATATCTCTAGTGAACTCACTATCAACCGTAATACCGCTCCCGAAAATGCTGGCAATGCCAATGATGCCCATGATGTTCATTACATTGGAACCGAGAACATTTCCTACTGCCACCCCACCCTGCCCCCTTAGTCCTGCGATCACCGTAACTGCAAGCTCCGGGAGTGATGTCCCCAGTGCAACAATTGTCAAGCCAATCACTGCCTCTGAGACTCCGAACGTCTCGGCAATACTCGTCGAGCCATCCACCAGCAATTTGGCCCCTATCCATATCATCCCCCCGCCCAATAAGCAAGCAGGAATTGCTACTGCCATATTGCTTGGAAGCCACGAGTCTTCGAAATCATACTCGTCATCCCCGGCTATTGCTTTGGAATATGTGTAGTAGTAATATGCCAGCAGGCAGGTCAGCATCACTAGTCCCCCAGCCACAGGGACCTCCCCGCTAAACACGAAAAACGTCATGAACATAGTGGCCACAATCACTGCCACGGAATCCCTCTTCACTCCTTCTCCGCCTTCAGACTGAGCCCCCATCATAGCAGCCGCCCCGAGGACAAGCATTACGTTGGCTACATTTGATCCGAGTACCCCCCCTACTGCGATGTCCGGAGAATCATTACCAACCGCCTCTATTGCGACAGCTAACTCAGGAAGTGATGTACCTACTGCTACAACGGTAAACCCGACAACAAGGGGGGAGACGCTAAGATTCTGCGAAATCCTCGTCGCCCCTTGGACAAGGGACTCCCCTCCTCCCATTAGAAATACGAAACCAGAAAGGACAAACAGAATGTCGACTAGAGTCCCATCCACATTCCATTCCCGCGTCCTTACACAATTTACTCTTTGCTAATCTCCGCGCGTGAAAAATCTCATGCGCACGCTCTCTCAATGTGCCTGGTTACCACTCCTACACTGGGAATCGTGTGATCCTCCAACGTAGGTGAGAAAGGAACTGGGGTGTCCAAAGCACCAATGACAATCGGTGGCGACTCCATTCTCCAGAATGACTCTTCCACAATCCTACTGGAAACAGTGTGACCGAAACCTCCAGTCCATTGAGATTCTTGGAGAACAATTAGGCGACCAGTTCTCAATACTGAATTAATACAGGTCTCGGAGTCGAATGGGACAAGTGTTCTTAGATCAACTACCTCAACTTCTAATCCCCTTCTTGCTACCTCTATTGCTGCATCTAGAGCAACGTGCACCATCGCACCCCATGTGACAATGGTTACATCCTTGCCACCACGAACTACTCGGGCATCCCCAATCGAATTTTTTCCTTCTTCCAGTCTCTGTTGGACCGACGTTGTATCTACGATTTGGTTGATCGACTTACCCCATCCCGTCATGCCTCCTCTGAGGCCGTATAGTCCAATGTGCTCAAGGTAGACAACCGGATCGGGCAGGTGATGCGATTCAATCAGAAGGTCATAGGCATCTTGGGGGTTGCTCGGGAAGACAATAACCAAGCCCGGGTCATTTGTCAGCCATGATTCAATCATGTTTGCATGAAATGGTCCACTCCGTGTCTTTGCCCCTAGAGGAATTCTAACAGTTAGTGGGACCTCCGCGCCCCACCTCCATCGAAGTTGGGCTGCATTGTTTACCAGTGGATTCATTGCTAGTGAAGCAAAACCTCCGAATTGAATCTCTGCTAGTGGGCGCATTCCCCCCAAAGCAGCTCCAGTGGCTGAATGGATGATTATGGCTTCAGAGAGTGGCATATCAAGAAGTTTTGATTGATGCCCCCTTGCCTTCAATCCTAAGCTCATTCCAAATGCCCCTGCGACTTCCATATCCTCTCCCATGAAGATCATCTGATCCCCGAATTGCTCGGCCAGAGATGCCATGGCATTCTGTATCGACCTGCTGAAAGTCCACGAGTTCGGAGCATCTGAAAACTTGATCGCGTGTTCTCCTGGTTTGAGAATCGCGTCCGGTATCTCACCCTCCCGGTCGATTCTACTAAGTTGGTGTTCGTGACTCGTGGCATCAAAAAATGAGGTTACTCCCCTTACCACTGAATTCCCCTCAGGCCACTCCATTTTCTCCAATTCCTTCCTGGCCACAGAAACATTCGCTTCCTCTTCCACTAATATTCGATTTAGTCTCTGTTCGCCAACTCCCATTTTTATCAGTAATTCTCTATGATTTGAGAGTGGATCTTTTTCGGTCCAGTATCTAAGTAACTCACGATCGACATAACCTGGGGGGTTTCCACTTGCAGCTCCGAGGTAAAGGTCGTCATGATGGTGAGCATGCCCGCAACCCCTCATTGTTTCAACATGAATCAGGGTTGCTCCACAATCAGCAATGGCGAACTCTCTAGCAACAGCAGAAGATGCATAGAACATTGCCGGGTCGGATCCATCAATGGTCCAAGAGGGTATTCCCATGGCGTGCCCTTTGTCGCCGAAAGTTTCAGCTCCCGATTGTGCAGAGTTGAATGTGTCCAGAGCAATTTGGTTATTCTGAATCATAAAGCAAATTGGTAGGCCACGAACCCCTGCGAAATTCATCGCTTCCCAGAACTCCCCACTACTGCTGCACCCCTCCCCAACGGGAGCTAGGTGAAATCTCTTCACACCCAGATGTTTTGCTGCCAGTGCCACGCCAGTTGTAGTAGCACTCGCTATCGGCAAGGGGGCCGTCGGGGGGAGGACTCCCTTCTCCCAGTTACCAATGTGTAGGTCACGGCCACCACTGCCTTCTATCCCCCCATCCATGTAAGAATCTGCCTTCCCCATTTGTGCTGCTAGGACCTCAATTGGCGTCTGCCCCATGGCCAGAGCAAGGCCCATGTCTCGAATCATCGGTGCTACAATATCCGCATTTTGTCGCTCATCAGGGGGGATGTCGACTGCTCGCTTCATCGCAGTTGCACACGCCACCACTCCCTCTTGCCAAGTTGATCTGAAACCCTTTCCTCCGAACCTCTCCCCATCAGGAGTTGGTAATCCAGATGTGGATAGATCCTTCAGTTCTTCATCGACCAACCTTGTTCTAATCATCCTTCTTTGCCACTGCAACCTATCTTCCACAGTTACCGAATAATAGTGAGCAATCCTCCTAAGACAAAGGGTTACATCCACCAGGAATCTCACCATTCTCCTTCCTAGGAACATCTCACCTTTCCTTCTAGGAATGATTTCGGATTCACTCAAGGATGAGAGATTTGGGCCAAGTAGACGTTCTGATAGAACTCTCTCTAACTCAGAAACCAGCAACCCAGAGAACTCGTGGAAGCTACTCCCATCCATTCTATTGGGAAAATTTAGATTCCCCCAGCAATCAGATACTATATTCAGGTGTCCGTCATGCCTTTCTGCGATAAATTCCAATAACGCGCCTCTGACAATTTCAGACTCAATCCTTCGTGGGAATTCCAAGGAGAAATCGGGCTTCCATCCTGCACCCCAGATTATTGGCAATAAAGACTGAGGATCATCATGCCCAAAGGAGTCATCCAAGGGGGTTCCCTCACTCCGAGAACTCTCGTCGTTCCTTCTGCCCACCTCTTCTTCGAGTTTCCTTATCCCCGCACGCGAGTCTCTTTCCCAGATCTGTATACTCCTTGTCCTGCCCTTTCCCGATGAGGATCTATCAAGTGTCGTCCTAGCTCTTTTCCCGCAGTTAGAGCATTTCCTATCTAATTTATTGGCACTGTGCGACCTCGTCTTCCAAATTTGGTGAAGGCTGCATTCAGGGCACTTCCAAATCCCTATTCTCGCCAATACCATGAATGCCCGAATAGGTATAGTACAACAATATTCGCCATATTTATGACTATTTTACCACAATTATTAGTTAAATGTGGTATTTCCGATATAATATTTTCTATATTTCACAATTTAACCATATTAAAACAATGAACTAAGAGTAATAATACCACATTTGTTATAATAAATTATCATAATGTTACAATTATTAATTAAATACCACATTAAAACAGTATATTAAAATTAATAATACCACATTAATATTTAGTTATATTCGAATCTACATTATCGGACCAGGAAAGTATACCCCCAGCCAAGTTGAAAACCCGTCCAACATTCAAATCAGATTCTATGATAAATCTGGCTACAGCAGCTGATCTTTGACCACTTCTGCAATACACGACAATATCCATCTCTGACGGTATTTCTTCTACTCTTGACGGGATCTCAAGATGCATTATTCGTGCATCCGTCCCTTCAATCGAAGCAATCACCTCCTCTTGGGCCCTCCTCACATCTAGGAGGAATGGTTTCCAACCCCCTAGTCTTTTTTCAGAAAATTCCTTTGCACCAATTTCTTCGAAATCTCGTTCGGGCAACTCCCCTAGTTTGGTGATCCTCTCCCTTTCTGGATTCTTAGAGAATGAAAGTGACCGCATTTCCATCGACAAAGTATCGATAGCTAGCAGTTTTCCACTCAGACATTCCCCTATGCCCAAGATGACCTTGATGGCCTCGGTTGCCTGAATTGCCCCTACAATTCCCGGTAGGACCCCTAATACGCCGGCTTCCGAGCAATTTGGTGCCAATTCCGGAGGCGGCGGGCTCGGAAACAGGTCTCGATAATTTGGTCCATCATTGAGGTTGAATGTAGAGACTTGGCCCTCGAATCTATGGATGCTTCCGAAAACCCATGGTTTACCAAGGATTTCACAAGTGTCTCCAATCAGATATCGAGATTGGAAATTGTCAGTCCCATCAATAATTACATCATAGTCTTCCAAAATTTTCATCGAATTATCATGAGTCAGTCTTACGCTCATCTTTACAACATCGACGTCAGGATTCAGTCCTGAAATCCATTTTGAAGCAGATTCGACCTTAGATTTGCCAATCAATTCACTATTGTGGATGATCTGCCTCTGTAAATTGGATGCACTAACTGTGTCATTATCGATTATGCCAATTTTTCCTACTCCAGCCGCTGCCAGATACATCAATGCAGGAGAGCCCAGACCCCCTGCTCCCACCACAAGCACCGATGAACCGAGTAATTGCTCCTGCCCTTCAACTCCCACTCTAGGAAGTACCAGATGCCTCGCATACCTCTCTATCTGTTCCTGACTAAGACGACCTGCCATTGTCATCCGAGAAAGGGGGCCCAATCAAGGTACCTTCGGTCCTCAAACTTGCTCTTCCAGCCACTTTTCTGCATCTATTGCCGCCTGGCATCCCATTCCAGCGGCCGTAATGGCTTGACGATATCTTTTGTCTACTACATCCCCGGCAGCAAATACTCCCGGAACTGCCGTCATTGTGTTCTCTTTGTGAATGATGTATCCTTCTGAGTCAGTTTCCAACTGATCCTCGAGGAAATTGGTAATTGGCGTGTGCCCAATTGCGATAAATGCCCCCGTGCAACCGATCTCCTCCTCAGACCCATCTCGTGGATCTTCTAGGACAGCACCAGTAAGGCCTTGCTCATCAGCAATCCATTTCTTCACTCGTCTGAATGCCTTGATCTCAATTTTCGGATGGGATTTGACCCTCTCGTACATCACCTTAGACGCCTTGAAAACATCTCTCCTGTGGATGACAGTAACCTTGCTAGCAAACCTAGTCAGGAAAGTTGCTTCCTCCATTGCTGAATCCCCTCCCCCAACAACGATAATTTCCTCGTCCCTGAAGAAAGCACCGTCACAAGTGGCACATGTCGAAATCCCCCGACCTTTCTGCGCATCCTCTCCCTCTGCACCAAGCCAAATTGCTTCTGCACCGGTGCAAATAATCAGTGACTCTGCCCTGAACTCCTCTCCCTCTACCCAGACGACGAAGGGGCGTTGCGATAGATCGACCCTTTCCACATTCTTGTCCTGGACCTCCAGCCCGAACCGTTCGGCCTGTTCCCTCATATCAATCATCATCTCAGGACCCCCAATTCCCTTTGGATAGCCTGGGAAGTTTTCAACATCGGACGTGAGCATCAGCTGCCCCCCTGACATATATCCGGCGAACATCAATGGATTCAGCAATGCTCTAGCCGCGTATAGCCCCGCAGTGTAACCTGCAGGACCCGATCCAACAATGATGACGCTCCTTACATCCTCGCCCATGGAACACCGAGGCGTTAGGCATCCCTTGAATCTTGACAGTCATTCGGCTTCCCGAATTGATAATAAAATTATAAAGATAATCGTAATATAATACTCCCAATTGGGCAAATCATGCCCAAATACATGTATTCTGGAAACTACACTAAGGAAGGTGCCGCTGGCCTGCTAAAGGACGGGGGCAAGGCGAGAAAGGAAGAAGCTGAGAGAATAGTGGAAGCTATGGGCGGGTCCCTGGAAGCCTACTATTGGTCATTTGGCGAGATGGATTTCATGATGATTGCTGATATCCCAGAGGCTATGGCAGTGAAGTTCTCTCTTTACGTGGGCGCTTCAGGAGTCTTCAACGGTAAGCTAACCCCACTGATCACCGTCGAGGGAATGGAAGAAGCCACGTCAACGGAGTTACCGTCAATGCGTCTTCCCGGCGAGTAACCCCTACTCACTAGACATCGCAGCGACTGCACCGACAGCGGACCTAGCATGTGGCTCTAGCCTAGGCTCGATGTGCTCAGGCTCTGCCCCCGGGCCAATTATGCCTAGTCCGATGGGTTTGTTGTACTTGATCTGCAATTCTATTACCGACATGGTCACAGAATGCCCCATTACTAGCCCATGGTCCGTCTCACCACGCTCGATAATTCCCAAAACGATAGCCCCCTGGATTTCTTCTCTCTGTAGCAACCTATCCAGAGCAAGT
>CBFIAW010000018.1:0-18456 GCA_965660655.1 Candidatus Thalassarchaeaceae archaeon
ACCCTTCGAGCCATGGGATTCACCGGAGCGATAGAGAAGGTCAACAGGGGTTGGGATCGATCCAAGCTAGTCGCCTACTTACACTCCGAGTACTGTCTGCGCAAAGCTCCCGATGGAGCCCCATCCGTGATTCTGCTAATGGACTGGGACCGGACCGGTGGAAGGATCCAGGCCTCCCTCAGGGATCGTCTGATGGCAATGGACTCCCCCGTCGACGAGAACCTCAGGAACACGCTCCTGCGATCAATGAAACCAGAGGGGAGGACCGTGGAGTCTCTCCTGCCACACTTGCCATCGCTGGAGCCACTGGTGCAGCGTCTGGTTTCAGAGGCAGGTTGAGCCCTCATTCCGGAATCGACGGGGGCATCTCCTTGACCGAGTTCAGAACCAGGTGTGTGAAAGAGCGCTCAATGCCCGACATGCTCATCACGCTTTTCGTGAGGTCGTCCAGGTCACCCCTGTCTCTGGCCCTAGCGAGAACCATCGAGTCGTAGTCTCCCGTGACGTCGTAAACCCCGTAGACTCTGTTGTCCTTGGCTATCTTCTCCTGGATCTCCATCAGCCTCCCCTTCTCTATCCTCAGTCCGATGACCACGCTCAATCCCCATCCTGCCTTGTCCGGATCGAGCAGAACCGTGTAACCCCTAATGACACCCAGGCTCTCCAGCCTCCTGACTCGATTACTTACCGTCCCCAGGGCGACCCCGACCTCCTCAGCAATCTTCCTGAGTGAGGTCCTGGCATCAGCCTCGAGAACCCTGAGTATCCTCCTGTCTACGTCGTCCATACTGTCACTGAGGCACCTCGTTCAGCTTGCGCGGCCCATGAACATATGCTAGCCAAATGACTCCATTCATGCTCGATTGAGCAGATTTCCCAATTCATTCCTCTTCCCGTAAGTCGATTGACAAGCCTCTAACTGCCCTCATAACCGTCTTCTCCGACTCGCTTACCATCGGTGTTATTCTGCTTCCGACCCACACGGCGAGGCAGTACCCATCGGGCCCCACAAGAATCCTGTTCCCGCGACCTCCGTCACCTAATGCCTCGACTGTCTCCCGTCGCGGCTCACCTCCTTTGAGGATCTCATCGATAACACCCCTATCAACCTCCACGAACGGCCCAGAGATCTCGTCACGAAGCCTGTGAGAAGCTCTGGAAACAAGCCTATCCAACTTGCCCTTCCTGAGTCTAGCTGCTATGAGCCCCAGGTGAATCACTTTCAGAGGTCGCCACCTTTCTCCAGGAATCAACTCCCTACCGCTCTTGCGGGTTCTGTCAGAGCTCCATATCCTCTTCACTTCGTCGGTGGACCAGAGCAGGCTCTTCCCCCTGGACCACATGCTGCTGGGAACCGAGCCCCATTCTTCCTCGAGGTCATCTACCCACTCCTGGCTAATAGGACGAGGGAATGAATCTGGATCAACATACGGTTTTGGGGATGGAATTGGGACCCGGTCATGTCCGGCACCCCTTCTTGGATCGGGGAGTTTCTCCAGAACTGCTAGGAAGAAACCACCTCCTCCGACAGCGTCGTTCCATACTCGGAGGCAGCTCTCCAACTGGACCGCAATGACGTCGTCTTTCGGAGGCATAAGATTCTCGTCGAGGGGATCCCATTCAGCCAATTCACCTGTATCATCCAGGCATGGCCAGTCCCTCACCCCTCTCTCCGAGGGAACCCCCGGTAGGAGCCCTCTGACGGGAATTGAACTCACCTTCCCATCGGCTAGTGCTCTAGCCACCACAGCTTCGTTCTCCACGGGGTCTAGTGAGCATGTGGAGTAGACAATCCTGCCACCTTCCTTGGTGACTGCGATAGCACGCCTGAGAATATCGTATTGCAGCGAATGAAGGGAACGACCAGAGGACGGCCGCCACTTCCCCCAGACATCGGGGTTCTTCCTGGTAGTGCCCGAGCCGGTGCATGGGACGTCCACCAGAACCCCTTCGAAGCCCTCTCCCGGGACTTTCGGAATGTGTCTGCCATCGTGTTGTACCACAACTGCGGTCCTGGATGCATGACGCTGAACATTCGTAACGAGGGTGTTCACCCTGCCGCTGATCACCTCGTTCGCAATTACCGCACCAGAGTCCCCCAGATGCTCGCAGATCTGGGTTGTTTTGGAACCAGGAGAGGCACAAATATCCAGGATGCACTCCCCCGGGGCCGGACTAAGCCCCAGGACGGGAAGCATCGAAACCGCCTCTTGTCGAGTAATCCTCCCAGTGTCATGAAGGGCAGTCATGATTTCCTTGACTTTACCGACTGCTGCACCCCTCTCGAATGGCATCTCCCATGCGCTGCCGGGACCAGAGAACCATGGGATCCTCGTTGCCCCAATTTCTCCCAGCCAAGACTCTACCCATGCTTCCTCAGGATTTAGCGGATTGACTCTCACAGTCTCAGGAAGTCTGTCATACGAACCTGCAAACCAGGACTCGGGATCAGCTCTCCAGTGAGAAACGGCCTTCAGGAGGACGCTGCCTTCTGCCTCTTCCCTCCAACCCCTCTCCCTGCTCTCCACGACCATGCGTCCGAATTCTCCTCCATCAAGTGCACGTTAGAGTCTTGGAATCCCAAATCAACCTGAATATTGCGTTCCTACGACCATTCAGTACCAACAACGGTTAAACCTCTCTCGACCCGCTCGAGTGTTGCGGCATTTGTCGCAAGGGATGCACATGACACGATTCGGGTATAGAAGGAGGATCTCAAACGAGTCCTCAGAACCAACAAAGACAGATGAGATAGGTACCAAGGTGAAGCTGAGTGACCTGGTAAAGAGAGCCCGTGATTTCGGCAAGGCAAGAGGGCCACTGAAGCCAATAGAGGCCCTGATGACGGTCGACCAGAATGAGTGGACTTGGCAAGTCGTGGATAGGGGCGTCCTGGACAAATTGAGCCACCGATTGGTTTTCCAGTCCGATGCCGGAATGAGGAGGGAGATTCTGATGACAGAGGGACTTGAAACGGCTATGGGGGCAGCCTCCATGATAGTGGAGTTGGATGGCGGGTGCGTACTCATAGAGACCCTAGAACCATAGATTTCAACCCTCGTGGACTTGAAATAGGGATTGCAGGTGCGGTGCTCAGATGGCTAAGGAGAAGAAGGGCAGTGGCATTCAACAGGCTGCAGGTCTGATTAGGTACTTCGACGAGGAGTCTGAGGACGCTATCCAGATCTCCAAGGGCACAGTATATTTCGTCTGCGTAGTCTTCAGCATTGTCGTTTATCTGGCGAACGAGCCCAGTCCCGACAACAACGTCTGGAAGTGGATGTGGGATACCCTGGGCTTCTAGTCTCCTAGAAGCTCCCTCTCCATGCTTCCCAAATCAGAATTAGGATCGGCTCTGACGATTGCGCTGGATGCCCTGCTCAGTGCCCTGTCAACGGCAGGGGCGTTTTTGTCGGCCAGAGCCTCCCTTGCACGGTCAAGAGCCTCGTCGGCGGAGTCGAGGAGGACATCCCCCGCCTCATCCACACCCCTCATCCCGTGAACCGAGTCCTGCAACCTGGTGATGTCGTCGCTCATGCTCTCCCTTGCAAGTGAGATCAAACCATCCCAGCTGGAGGTGTGCACTGCCATCAGTCCTGAAGTGGCCCTTTCGAACGCCTTTACTCGAAACGGCTCCCACGGATTCCTACCTAGGGAGGCAACGATATCCATGGCGCATCTCGCCCTGGTAGGGAGAGAACCCTCGATGACAATCTTGTTCAGGAAGCACCTAGCGAAAAGGCCGAATCCCCAGTAGTGGCTGCTGGAAATCCTCATCTTGACCTCATCGGTTTCGCAGGCTAGCTCCCAGTTCTGCTCGTCAACTCTCGGCATATGGGTGAATATTGGCGGATCATGTGTCCCCAACGATCTCAAAGCGGCTCTGGCCACGTCGCCGAGATACACCTTGCCGAACGATCCTTTGGTACCGAACTGATGCATCACCCCGGCTTCGTCGAAGGCCATTCTGGGATCTGAACTAGCCACCTGTGCGTATAGGACCGAAAGCTCAGGGTCTACTCCGACTGGCTCGGCTGCGACGCCCCCCTCCTCGTGCATGAAAGTCAGAAATAGCACGAATGGTTCAACGTTGCGTGTATGGCAATCGCTAAGTCCCTCCCATTCTAGAACAAAGCATGCCACGCAGGAAGTACGGAAAACTGCAGAAGGTTGTCGAGAGGCCTCCATCTGACAACTGCAGCAGGTGCAGGGCCGGGAAGCATTGTCCAATCGAAGGCCACCCCGGATATCAGGAGGGGGCCAACAGGGAGTGGAAGGGGCCGGACTCGGTAGCAAAGAGGACCAACAAGAAGAATCCCGCCAGCAGGTGAGATTCAAGGCTCGTAGCCCCACCCCAGACCGATGGATAAATCATCAGTGCCCGATGTTTCGGGTAAGAATCTCGGCCGAATAAAATGCATAGTTGATGTAGGCGAGAACTCAATTGAGATTGACCCATATGTGGCCGATTTCTTCTTTGAACCGATTTTCCTCTCAGGCAGGTTTCCCGATATGACCTGTACCGCACAGGTTATGGGCATGGATGAGGAAAACACTCCCCTGATCAACGTAGAAATCGTCTCCAAGAGGAGAGGCCAGAGGTACGATGCCCTGAGGATAACCAGTGAGGAGTTGTTCTCCAAGCCAAACAAGTTCTCGATAGTATTCGGATTTGACAGTGAGAGACTCAAGTCCCCTCTGCAATTGGAAGCAGAGGTTGAGGTGCGAAACGCTGGAACCCCTATCATCGCACGGATTCACTCAGGGCTCACGTCTTCTTTCGATGGCAGCGTAAGCTCGAACCTCTCTGGAGTAAGCTCGACGGTTCGACTGGAGAGGTCAATGACGTTCTGGGATTGGCCACTCGACAAGGCTAGGCTGGAGATCAAGGCAGACGAGGATTGGATGAAGCAATTTGGTGAAATCGAGGTGCTCCAGCACAGTGGGAAGGATGGCTTGCGAGAATACGTACGACTAACGGCCGAATTCCAGGAGGTTGATTTCAGTGCTGTTCGACCTCTGATGCTCCCAAAGGATGGCTTCCCACGTGCGCCCTATCACACATGTGCATACATTATCCTAAGGCTGGGGAGGGATGGTTCGGAACTACCCATCGTCAGCCATCTTGTCGATAGCAGGCCACCAAAGAGAGGCTCTTTTGGGAAGATATCGGATCTGAAGGACCCTGATGGTTGGCCATATTTCCTCTGGAGGGGAATGCACTTCAAAGAACAGCCATCCCAAGAGAAGTTCCTCGTCAAGAAGGGCAGGCTATGGGAGGGCTTCCGATATCTCGACTCGGAGATCTCTGATACGATAAAACGAGTTCAGCATGAGCGCTATACCAGTGTAGTGCCGACTCGTGCGTGGTTCGGTTACAAGGATGATGAGTTCATCGTAAACTGGTTCCACTTGGACGAGTACGGTTGGAATGTGAACTTCTCAGACTAGAGTTCGGTCACCGCGTTCTCTGCTGGTGCTCTCCAATTCAGGAGCGACTTCCTGCCCACCATCCTCTGCTTGGCTTTCCCCGGAAGGAGACGGGCTTCTCTGAGCCCTGTGGTATATCTCCCTCAGAGTCTGGTCTCCTATCTCCAAGTAAACTCTGGTGGTAGCTATGCTGGAATGTCCCAGAAGCCTCTGAATTGTGACCAGATCCGCTCCTCTCTCTAACAGTCCTGTAGCGAATGTGTGCCTCAGTGTATGGGGGCTCAAGCGACTCTTTGGTATGTCGGCAGCATTGGCAAGCCTGTCCATCATCTTCTGTATTGATCGGGGATTTATCCTCCTCCCTCTGCTTGAGACGAACATGGCCCTAAGTCCACCATCATCGATATCACTGAGTCTTCTTTCCCTGATTGGCTCCCATGATTCCAGAACCTCTACCGAGTCTTGCGTGAACAGAACAGTGCGATCCTTCTCTCCCTTCCCTCCAATCACCATTGCCGAAAGGTCATCCTTGTCAATGTCATCGATATCGAGTGCGCAAAGCTCCGAGACTCTCAGCCCAGTGTCCAGCATTAGGGTAGAGACTGGCATTGCCAATGGATCCTCAGACTCACTCACTGCACGCCTGAGTCTTGCTAACTCTCTCCTGCCCAGAGTCTTTGGAAGGGAGCGACTTCTCGATGGACGCTGGATCCAGTCTGGTACGGTGTGCCCTAGCCATTTCAGCAGATGGGTAATAGCCGCAATTTTCGCATTGATGGTGGAGGGCTTCAGTTCGCCCAGACCGTTCATCCACGCATCCATCCTCCCATTGTTGGGATCTACGAAGAGGTGGAATGGCCTCACGGGGATTGCGGATGCCGTCTCCCAATCCAACACATCTTCTCCGGGAAGGGAAGTGGTGGAGAACGACCTCACTGCAACATCGTAGGCTCTGATGGTGTGAAGGCTCTTCTTCTCAGAGCGCAATTGCTGCATCCAACAATCGTGCCATCGCAGGTCTGCTAGCCTATTCAGCCTCGATGGAAGGGAGTCACTAAGGCCAATCTCGCTCGAATCGAATCTCTGACCAAATCCTCCGCCAAGGGGGCTGTCAATTTGGTTCCCGTTCCCTTCTTCAGTCAATCCTGCTCGCCTCCCGCCGCAAGCGGCGTGTGCATCCCTGTCCCGAAGGACGAAGGCAACGAGGCGTATCGGAACTTGAATGCTTCTCTGTCCCTTTAGCGCTTGAAGCGAGTTAGCAGGCTAGCCATTCTCAGCCGAGGTGCTCAGAAGGCGTGTTCAGGCCCCTTTTCGTTGTAACCAGGGCCCCCCTCAGTCTTTTCCGAGTCCACGGAAGCTCTCTCATACAGGTTGTTTAGTCGTTGTGCGACCTTCTCTGCAATATTGACTCTGGTCGCCCCCTCTATCCCTTCTAATCCGGGACTCGAGTTCACTTCCAGGACCAGAGGCCCTCGATCAGATTCGAGCATGTCGACACCAGCCACCTCGAGTCCCAATGTCTGAGTGGAGCAGATTGCAATATTTCTCTGCTCATCAGTCAATTCTACTTTGCTGACCGAACCCCCGAGGTGGAAGTTGGAACGGAACTCGCTCCCATGGGCCTTCCTACGCATAGAAGCAACAACCTCCCCTCCGACGACAAGAGCGCGAACATCACTACCATGAGACTCCTTGATGTACTCCTGAACCAGGGGTCTCATCCCCCTCTCAAGCATTTGGAAGACGAGTTGCCTTGCCTGCTGTGGCGAGTTAACCAAGAAGACTCCAGAGCCATGAGTTCCCTCGGTGGACTTGACTACGCAAGGAGAGCCTCCGACCCTTCTCACTGCTCGGTCGGTGTCCTCCCAAGCCCCTACGTGAGCAGTAATGGGGACCGGTACACGAGCCTCTGCCATCATCTGGCAGGCCACAAGCTTGTCCCTGCTCCTTATGATTCCCTGGCTGGTGTTGAGTACGATGACTCCCGACTGCTCGAATTGCCGTACTATGGCTACCCCCCTCCTGGTGATGGAGTATCCAATTCTTGGGAGCACAGCCTCGCACTCCACCGGCCAACCCTTGTGGAAAACTCTGCCCCCATCCTCGTCGACTACAATGGTTAGTGCCAACGGGTCGATAATGTCGACCATCCAGCCCATTTTCTCAGCCTCCGTCGCAAGCCTCCTTGTGCTGTACAGCTCGGGACCCCTCGAAAGGAGGACTAGCCTAGGCTCCATGGTCTGCGCCGCTCAAGAGGTCATCTTCAACCCTTTCCCTCGGGAATTCAAGACAACACGAGGAGTATGCCCCCGGAGGCCCACGTAGTCGGAGAGATTGAAAGCCTCAGGGTCGGACTGAGTCACAGAGCATGTCCGAAGACGATTCAATTGACAGAGAGTCGCTCACCTCAAACACAGTAGTGAAGCTCAGGGAGATCTGCAAGGTTCGGGGGCTTCTCGTGTCGGGTAAGAAATCTGTACTGGTCGATAGGATCCTGGAAGATGCCGGGATTGTCGAAGATTCCACCGAGACTCCCGAAGAGGGATTGTGGGACGAGGAAGACGCTCTCGTCGTTGACGACGACCCCTCCGATACACGTGAGAAGGTGGAAGAGGTACTTTCTAGGATTGGAGAGGTCGTAGAGGCCGAGATTGTAGAGGCCGAGGTCATTACTTCTGAACCAGAGGAAACTCCGGTATCTCTAGAACCCATGATCCTTGGCGAGGACGATCAACCATCCTTGGTCATTTCAATGCCAACGATTTCCTCGTTGGGAGACAGATGGAAGGCTGTGGTCGCTATTCTACTTGTGACAATCCTCGTCGGTGCCGCTGCTACAGTTTTCCTACAGAGGAGCTCCGGATTCACTGTCTCAAAACTGAGATTCGGAGAGAGCATGGACTTCCAGGTCATCGACTCTAGCCTCAGCATCAATGGTGAGGAGATGCTCAGTCTAGTTAGAGACTCCAGTGGAGGCATCTTGGATCCGGCATGCGGAGAATTCTCAATGGAAATGGATGGCATGGGCACGGTTCTGGTTTCAGATGGACCTGATTCTGGTGCGGTAAGCACTACCGATAGTCTAGGGAGGACAGGCTTCCTTTCAGCTGAGAAGAGTATTAGTCTGGATCTTGACGTTGACTTCGAGGGCAGGACTTGGAGAGACGAGGCTCAAACCGATTGTGGAAACATACGATGGGTAATGTCAGGCAACGACCTGTTGATCGACTCGACTAGTTGGGTGGAGCTGGAGAAGACCGAGGTGAAGAGGGCCCACACATCGATTTCCTTCAGTGATGTAGACTCAGTGACTACTAATCTCAGAGTCGTGACTTATGATGCTGGAGGACTCGGAGGACTGGCGGCGTTTCTCCCCACCCTCTCTTTCCCCATGACCCCAATCGAGCTTCATGACTTCTTTGGAGATGTTGTAATCAAGGAGGGGGCAAGGTCCTCAGACCCTGATTTGAATTGGAACTCAGACTGGAATTGGGAGGTGAAGAAGGAGTTCAGGGATAATACTCATGGCCTCGTTTATCCAATTTTACTAGAACACGAAGAAATCGGAAGGTGTTACGGACACGCAACTATCCAAATCTATGTGCAGAGCGACAGCGCATGGCCAGTCAAGCAGATGTCTGATATCCTTCTCGACAAGGACTTGCAGACTAAGGATTGCGATTTCCTTGTTAGTTCTCTGTCCGATGAGCTTCTGCCCCAGGGAACACTGTCCATTTCCACGTCATTCTCACGCACAGACTCGTCTCCCGGTAGTCGCGCCATCGACTGGGGAAGAAACTACATTGGAAGTCCCACTGATGGTGAAGATCGACCTGGGACCTCTACCAAGAGAAACTGGGTCGATTCCATGTGGGATGAATCGGACATAAGACAGTTTGACCTCGAAGAGGCAGTCACCTGTTTGAAGTCCAAACATCCAAACACCCAGGCGACCCAGGCCCTCGATTCGGGAGGCTACATTTGGCGCACCTCTTGGTCCAGAACCACTGGGGAGGGGGAGTGGAACATGTCATGGGTGGATGAAGACGATGACTCTGGTTGGTTGGTCCTCAGAAGGTCTTCCGAGGGGTGCGAGGTAATCTCAACAGGCTCGAACGATAGAGGCGATGTTTCATGGAATCGTGACTCAATACCAAGCACTCAGACGATGTCACTATTGGAACAGAGAATCCTCAGCCCCGGCAGATACCCGGACCTCTCTCAGTTCATACAATCCGGGGATTCTTGGAACTTGGAAGCAGAGGTGGGATACAGGCTTTCTGTGACTGAGGATAACGAATTACTGAATTTCCTTCCCGGAGACCTTGGAGATGGGAAGGTAACCATGACTGCAGCTAGGGAATGGGAAGACAATGGAAGAGATAAGTCACTAGACTTGGCAATGGATGCAGAGATTGGCGAGATGATGTTCTGGTACCTCATCGACCGTCCCACTAGCTAAATCAAAACTGTCTTTTCACCGCCATGAAAGGCGTCATGTTCAACACGGCCCCGAGCGCCGTTACCTCGGATGACCTCCACTGATGGCGACGAAGAATTGCCGGAAGTAGCTGAGGCGCCACTGATAATAGATGTAGAATTCTTGGAGGAGGAAGACGAAAAACTTGCTCAACATCTCGATCCGTCCGTGGAGATTAGTGCAACAAGTTCGCGGAGTCCGATGGAGCTTCCGCTTTCACTACCGACACCTCACGGACGCGCAAGGGTCGTTACAGTGATCAACCAGAAGGGTGGTGTTGGGAAGACTACTACCGTCATCAACATTGCATCCCAACTTGCCTTGAGGGGGTTCAGGGTTCTTGTTATCGACTCAGATTCCCAGGGGAACTGTGCCACCGGACTCGGAGTGGATAAGAGCAGGGTCCGGACGACTACAAGAGACATGATTCTAAGGCCGGAGACCGCAGTCGACTCTCGGCATGCGACAGCAGTGGATAATCTGCACATTATAGTCGGAGACAGGAGTCTGATTGGATTGGAGCAGGAGATGATGAGGCAACTTGGAAGGGAGAAGAGGATGAAGGAGGCACTCGACCCTCTGCTTGCTCATTACGACCTTGTACTAATTGACACCCCCCCTTCCCTGGGACTGGTGACGATCAACGCATTGGTGGCCTCTGACGGGATACTAGTTCCGGTTCAGACTGAATACTTCGCATTAGAGGGGTTGGCCCTTCTGGCTGGGACGATTAGGGAGGTCAGGAGTCTGCTCAATGATAGACTGGGAGTTGATGGGGTCCTTCTAACCATGCACTCGCAGACACTTCTGAACAAGCAGGTAGCAGGAGAGGTTCTGGAAAACTTCCCTGACCTAGTTGTCAGGCCAGCGATTAGGAGGAATGTCAGGTTAGCCGAAGCACCAAGCCACGGAGTCCCAATACACCTCCACGATCCATCCAGTGCTGGTGGCAAGGACTACCAGGCAATAGCCACAGAATTACAGATTCGTTGGGGTCTGTCGTAATATGGCACGGAGCGGACTGGGCAGAGGTCTGGAGGAGATCTACTCCAGCACCGAGGGTCCCGACCTATCCTCATTCGTAACTGAGGAAGAGATGCCGGACTCTCCTAGGGCCGCGGTTATTTGGATGTTATTCGGCAGCTTCTGCTTTGGAACAATGAATGCTCTGGTCAAGTGGACGAGTGATCACGCTGATGTGTGGATGATAATCATGGTCAGATCAACGGTGATCGCCTTTGGGGTGGCTACGTTCGCAGCAAGCCGTGGTATCAGCCTGAAAATCAATGACAAGAGGACAATGCTTCTCAGATGCTCCGTCGGCCTTCTAGCGATGTTCCTCTACTTCACCGCCCTCGGCAGGATTCCGATAGGGCAGGCAGTGACCCTCCAGTACACGGGACCCATATTCGTAGCACTGCTTTCGGGAAGGATTCTGTCTGAACGAGTCTCACCCGGAGTCGCCGGGCTTGTCATGACTGCATTCGCTGGAATTGTCCTGATAGTCTCCCCGGAACTTGGTAGCATCGAGCCAGATGCCCTTTTGGCCCTCGGATCCGGATTCTTCGCCGCTCTGGCGTACATGTACGTCAGAGAACTCAGGAAGACGGACTCACCTGCAACTGTAGTGTTCTGGTTCGCCGTCTTCTCTGTGTGCGGGAGCATCATCCAATCCGCTCCAGATATCCCCTCCCTGGATTCCGCAACTATTGCCTCTCTAGTTGGGGTGGGCATTGGAGCTGGAGGGGGTCAGATTGGAATCACAATGGCGTACCACAAGGCGAATGCCGCTTGGGTCAGTGCCTTCTCGTACCTCACTGTAATCGTAGCCACGTTCTACGGCTTCGCAATTTTCGGTGAGACCCTCACTTACGCAGACTGGGTCGGGGGGATTCTCATCGTTGGCTCAGGAGTGGCATTGGTGTTCTCAGTCCCCCGTGAGGGCCCCTCACGACAGGCCAAACCTTCACGAGACGCTTCCTAGGGATTGGATGGTAATCGTTCCCCCCATGTTTGCATGGTTCTGGCAGTAGTAGTACAGAGTGTCAGGAGCATCCAGGGGAACTGTGAATGTCAGCAAACCGTCTGAGCCCTGGCTTCCTGTGTATGTCACGCCACTTGTGTACTGACTGCCTCCTCCGTGAGTTCCATCGCTACTTGAGGACAGCCTCAGAGGGTGAACGGAGTTGCTAGAAGCAGACTGATCAAAAGTATAGGTGAAGCCTCTGTACAGGGTCACATCAGCCTGTAGAGTTGAATCGATGTAGAACTTCATGCTTGAGACTGTTACGTCCATCTCCATCACTATGGGCATCGAACCAACGCCCCCCTCTTCTCCAGCAGGGCCCTCTGGGCCCTCTGGCCCCATTTGGCCATCAGAACCCGTCTCGCCATCGGCACCATCCGATCCGGGAGAACCCTGTGGCCCAGGAGATCCCTCTGGGCCAGAAATATTCCCAAGGTCGATCCACTTAGAACCACTCCAGACATGGATGTGTACAGTTGAGTTTACCATGAAAGCGTCCCCAGAGTTTCCGATGTATATTTCCCCGAGATCAGAACTCTCTTCAACGGTGCCAATAACCGAGAATGAGGTTCCATCTGCCCCAGCCGGACCCGCTGGGCCCTGTGCACCATCTGCCCCAGCCGGACCCGCTGGGCCCTGTGCACCATCCGATCCCGTCAGATCAATCAATTCCCAAGAACCGCCGGAGCAGGCTTGGAATCCTGACTCATAGGCAACATAGTACAGCCTGCCATCTGTCGAGGAATCGCAGGCAGGTAGGTCGGACGAACCCTGCACTAGGAAAACGTCCCAATCCTCAAGAGTACCGGGCTCCTCCTCCAAATCGTCATCGGTCCCCGAGCAACCCGACAGGGCAGAGGCAGTCATCAGTAGGGCTAGTAGAATCGCCAAGGCGTTCTTTCTGGTACTCTTCATGAGTTCTCGGGTATCCCCCCGATACTTAATCAATCTCGGAAATCCGAGACCTCTTCTAGTCCTTTTCTCCTCAAGTCGGGTACTCTGGCTCCCTCTGCAGGATAACCGACCGGGAGGAGGAGCATGGCGTGCTCGTGCTTCGGCCTCTGGAGTATGTCCCTCAGGAACCCCATGGGAGAGGGTGTGTGGGGGAGTGTAGCCAGACCCATGTTGTGAACCGCGGAGATGAACAAACCCGCTGCGATCCCGCAAGACTCCTGTGAGTAGTATGTGGGTGCCAAATCACCCCCTCTCTCCCTCTTCGAGTGTCTGAAAAGAACGATCACCCATGGTGCATCAGTGATATGCTCCTTCACATGGTCGGTCCCGAGAGGGGCCAGTACCTCCTCCCACTCATCGGGTATCCTATCCTCGTAGAATCTAGTCTCCTCGACCTCGGCCTCCTCGCGAATCCTTGCCTTCAATTCCTTGTTCGAGATTGCCACGAATGTCCATGGCTGTAGATGGGCTCCAGAAGGGGCAGTGCTCGCGGTCTTGATTGCGAGTTCAATCAACTCGCGTGGTACCTCACGGTCAGAGAAGTTCCGAGTGGTTCTCCGACTGTCCATCTGCTCGTAGAAAGAGCGTGCATTGGAAAGCATAGATTCCTTGTCGATCTCCACGAAATCCAGGTCAATGAAGCCAGGATCATCTCCCTCGCTAGCCATGCTTCTGCTCACTCACGCCAAATCATCAAGGCTGCCATCGAGATGGAGACCATTGCCATGGGGGTTGCGAAGCCCGGTATGAAACCTGCATCCTCTTCCTGACATTCTGTCGAGGCACCCCCCCAGGTACCGTTGTCGTACCAGCAGTCGGACCATACCTTCCATCCGAAGCCAGTTTCCGGGACGCTGGTGGTGTTCCCATCCTCCCATTGAATCTCGATCTTCCAGTTGACGTAGGTCACTGTGTCCTCCGGAACAATAGTGCCCTTCCACTCGCTGCTAGAATGCTCGATCATTGAATGGGTCTCAGGTGGGTAGCAGATGCCTGAGTTTATGCATACTTGGGTGATCCAGTTCACCGCTGTCACATTATTTGACGATTCGTCATTCAGACCTACGGTAACTTCGAAAACCTCCCCTGCAGATGACTCACTGGGGTGCAAAACAATCTCGACCCCAGTCCCATCGACTGACGCCTCTTCATTGACTCCTCCCTGAGATGCGATTGCCGTAGACCCCATCGAGACAAGTAGAACTAGTGACAGGACGACCGTTCGCACGTATAGTCGTGAGTAACCATCACTCATCAAGGGTGAGGCACTATGTCTCAAGATTCCAAAGGTCATCCCCTATCCAGTGAATAGTGGATATCGCCTTCCCCTTGGTCATCGACATCATCTCCTCACCATCGTGCAATGCTGTCCCCGAGGCAATTGGCTCACCGGTCTCCTGGCTCCTGATCCAGACGAAATCTCCTTTCTGCAGAGATGGGTCCGCGATGTGAATCCCAGCACCCATGCAATCGGCCCCATTTTCAAGGAAGGGTATCGCCCCTCCGTCAACAGCAACCCACGAACTCTCCACATTCCATTCAGCAATTCCTTTGAGCGTAGGATACCAACCCATCTCACCACCAATCTCAATCCTCATCGCCAAAGGTACCCTATCCACTAGGATCAGATCAGTTTCCTGGTAATGGGCCTGCTCAAGGAAACCATCGAGGCTAACCTCATGCCCAATGCATGAGGACAACTCATCCGCTACCCCTCGAATCTGCTTGATCCGCACCGGGGTCCTCCTTCTGAGCCTCTTGTCTACCACGATTACCCACATGCAGGGAGGCGCAAGAACATGCCGAGAGCGCACACTTGAAGCGCAGGGTCAGCAGCGATGCACCATGCTTGCGGTCTGCCTCGACCTTGAAGGGGTGCTCATCCCCGAGATATGGATCAGTGTAGCGGAGAGAACGGGCATAAAGGCACTAAGGAGGACTACCAGAGATGATCCAGACTACGACCGTCTGATGAGCTATAGGATCGGAATTCTCGATCAGAATGACATCAAGATCGAAGATATCACTTCCACCATCGACTCCATGGAGCCTATGGATGGGGCACTAGAGTTCCTCCAATCACTAGAGTCTAGATGGCCTACGCTGATTCTCTCAGACACATTCTCCCAGTTCGCCAAGCCGATGATGTCCAAATTGGGGCATCCAACGCTATTGTGTCACACACTGGTTATCGATGACAGCGGACGGATAGCGGACTGGGAGATCAGGTATGAGGGCCACAAGAGCAAGACGGTGGAGTCCCTACTCGAGATGAACTACCACGTCATCGCTGCAGGGGATTCTTACAACGATACCACCATGCTATCAACAGCCAGTGCTGGAATCTTATTCAGACCTCCAGATAATGTGGTCGAGGAGTTCCCCCAATTTCCAGTTGCCAGAGACTACGAAGAGCTCACAGCGGCAATAGAGTCAGCCGCTTCCGACCTAGGTGAGCATTGGAACTAGCTTGATTCGACTCCAATCGTTTGAAATAAGGCAGGCAGGTCGGCGAGACGCATGGCGAAGTGGCATGGGATTTCCCGCAGGAAGCCCACGGGCGGACGCCTGAAGCGCCCGAACCGATATAGGGGCAAGCGCAGGACTGAGGTCGCAAGCGAGGAGCAACTCGCTTTCGTGGGCGAGACGGACTCCCGCAAGAACTACCGGAAGAGAGCCGGTTCGCAGACCGTCCGAATCCTCTCTGTAAACCAGGTGAACGTCAACACAAAGGACGGGAAGACCGTAAGAGCCACCGTCAAGAACGTGGTCGGGAACGACGCCGACCCTAACTACGTCAGGAGGAATATCGTGACTAAGGGAGCAGTCCTAGAAACGGACAAAGGACTAGTCAGGGTGACAAGTAGGCCGGGCATGCACGGTGTGGTCAGCGGCGTACTCGTGGAAGAATGAGGCACGAAGCCCTCAAGTCACACATCACTCAGGGATAGGGCGATAGCATGGCGGCAAAGCGGGAGGAGATGACTCTGTGGACCGGATACTTCGACTCGAGGCTTAGCCGTTCCGACGGACGACGGGTTCCGAAGGAAGCCAGTATTCCCAAACCCACCCTCGAGTCCGTTGTATGGGCCGCACGCAGCACTGGAATCAGAAAGATGAGACAGGAGTCCGAGGCCAGCCACCCTTCCAGGCCCCATGCCAAGGAAGGCAGGCTTGTCATGCCCCCGAGCCATGTCTTCGAAGTGACTGGGGCTAGCAGTAAAGAAGGTGTAATGCAGGCAATCGGAACAGTACTCAGAAAGAGATCGAAGGAAGCAAAGGAGCAGGGCAAGGATGCCACGAGAGGTCCTGCCAAGGGAGACCGTAGGAGACGCGCTCAGCGCAAGTCGTTCAAGCACCGCAAGAGTGGACAGAGGAAGAAGAAGTTCGGTCGGAAGTGAGGCCTTGTTCAGGATCGAAGAGGGAACTCCCGATGTCGAGCCATCTCTGCCTATCTCAAGAGGCATGGTTCTGAAGACCTAAACCCGAGTTACTCAACTGCGACAGTCCATCCAAATTCGTCTGGCGCGCGCCGTTGCTGGATCGCAGTCAGGGCATCGTACATCTCCATGGCTACGGGCCCGACCTCTCCTCCGCAGTACTCGACCACCCTATCTCCGTGCTCTATCGTTCCAATTGCGGAAATTACGGCTGCGGTTCCGACGCAGAAGCACTCGTCTGCGTCAAGTGCGTACTCGACGTCGACCTTCTCCTCCCTCACCTCGTAACCCCTGGACTCCGCGAGTTCCATGACCGATGCCCTCGTTACGCCTGGAAGGATAGTCCCCGTCAACTCTGGCGTTGATATGACTCCATCCTTGACGCAGAAGAAGTTGGCAGCCCCGACTTCCTCGATGTACCTGTGATTGACAGCATCGAGGTAAATTATCTCCGAGTAGCCCTCCTCCTTCGCCATCTTGGAGGGTACCATACCGGGTGCGTAGTTTCCAATCGCCTTGACCCCTCCAGAACCTCCTGGAGCAGCCCTGTGGAACTCATCGGACACGCGGAGGGAAGTCGGCGTGATCCCTCCCTTGAAGTAAGGACCGACAGGAGAGACGTAGACTAGGAATGTGAACTCGGGTGCGGGAGCGACACCTAGGATAGCCCCGCTACCGAAGAGCAGAGGCCTCACGTACAGCGCGCCCTTGCCCATCGGCGGGACCCATCTGATGTTCTCCCTCACGGTCTTCATCACCGCATCCAGGAACATCTCCTCTGGGACTGGTGGCATACCCAGCCTTCGAGCGCCCTCTTGTGATCTCCTTGCGTTGTTAATTGGGCGGAACAGGACTACGCTGCCATCTTCCGCATACTGTGCCTTCATCCCCTCGAACAGGCCCTGTCCGTAGTTGATGACGCCAGCAGCGGGAGACAGACTCAGGTTCTGGAAGTTCTGCATGACTCCAACTTTCCACTCATTCCCCTGCTCGCAGGTGGCGATGTACATGCGATCAGTTTGCGTGAAACTGAAAGTGAGTGAGTCCCAGTCTATCCCCGGTCCAGTGTCTTCATCCAATCCCCGCACCCCAATTATTGCAGAGGGGAACGCCTCGGCTTTCAACGGTTCCGCTGGGGGCCACCCCGGCATGGTTATGGCCCCTCACGATGACGTAGGGTAAAGCAATGGCCTTGGTACGGCAGATGGGTGAACTAATGCAATGGAATGAGGATGTCTGCATAGTCTCGGGGGACAATCGTGCGTGGCAGGACGGCGGCGAGCCGAAGACCGTGATAGAGCTCTGGTGCAGATCCAGGGAGGGGCACTCGACATTGCTCCTGGTGAATGGACTCAAGCCCTACATCGAGATATCTGACCCCTCTATGGACGAAGAGAGCAGTGAGCCAAATCTGTATCTCCACAAGGTGGGAGAGCACAAGGATGTGCGCGGAGATCCTGTACTCAATGGGATGAAACTCTCCACAAGAGATGGGAAAGTAAGACCGCATTACAGAGTCTTCGTTAGGGACACCACCAAGGTCCGTGGTGTCCGGAAGGCCCTCTCTGGCCTTGGATGGACGGTTACCAGTGCAGACATACTGTTCGTGCAGAGACTATTGCTAGATCTTGACCTAGGCCCACACGTCCGAATGAGCGGAGATGTACTCTGGGCAGGAGATCGAGCACCCGAAGAGGCGAAGACTCCAGAGACAACCGACAGAGAGCTTGCACAGAGTAGGATCCTAGCGGTCGGGGGCTCCGGCCTCTACCCTCTCGACATGATAGTTTCCTGCGACATCACTGGCCTTGAGCGGGCATCCCCGTTCCCTGCTCCATTCGTCACACTCTCATTCGATCTAGAGACCAGCATAGCTGACAACACCATACTCTGTGCAGCGGCTATCGTAGACAGAGGCGGTCAGAGGACAGAGTACCCGATTACCGGAGCCGAGACAGAGATTCTCGAAGAGCTGACCGAGGTGGTCAGAGCGGAGGATCCAGATTTCATCACTGGTTACAACATCGACAACTTTGACTTGCCTAGGATGGAAGAGAGATCAGAGGTGATCTCTCCCAACTCAGAAAGCGATCGCGCCCCCCTTCTCGGTTGGGGCAGGGTTCCTA
>CBFIAW010000019.1:0-17046 GCA_965660655.1 Candidatus Thalassarchaeaceae archaeon
TGGTCAAGAAGCCGGGTGATCACATTGGGGCATTCAAGACCCTGCCGAACTCACTCCAACTCTTGATGGTCCATTCTATCCAGTCATTAGCATTCAACCACTCTCTCTCGGAGAGAATCGGATCCGGAATTTCCCTGATCGAGCCAGAGGAGGGCGATCTTGTAGCTCCACTCTTGTCCAACGGAAGGATCGATGTTGGTAAGATGGCCCATGTAAGCCCAACAAATCTCGACCGTTGCCGTCGGAACTGCAAACTTGGAAGGTTAGTTGTGACAGGTACTCTTCCAGGGCGCGACTCCCCTCTTGCGGAAGCGGAACCGGGCAAGAATGAGATCGAGGGAATCCGCCAGGCAGGTTTGGATGGGGTGGATTGGGTCGTGAAGAAGATTCCGAGACTCACCACTTCTGGGACCAGGAGGGCACTATCCGTCCCATTCAAGGACATCAGCGTCGAGCAAGCCCCAGAGGCTGACGTACTTTCCCAGAGGTGGGAAACCGGCCCCGGGGAAGGGGATCAATGGCATCCTGAGGGAGCATCTCTACGTCTGAGGTTCACTCTACCAGCCGGGGCCTATGCCACAGTCATGATGCGGGAGATTATGCGTTCCCCTCTAGACCATTACTGATCAGAGTCGACCCATTTCCAGGGCCTCTATTTGGCCAACAAGCTCGTCAACGGCCCTCACTTCGTCCTCAAAGCCATCCACTATCCCTTCTCCTTCTCCTAGAACTGCTTGGACCTCGATGAACATCATCCCGAAAGCTAGGGGCTTGATCTCCACCTGCTGGACCTCTTTGAGATCAGAGATCATCTTCGCAATTCCTTCGTAGTTTGGGCCGCCATCTTCTGGCTGGTCTAATGTTACCTTGTATTTCACAACGACATGGCCCATTGTTTCACCTCAAGGCCCCTCGAATCTACACTTGGGGCAGATGTATTTCACGGACTGAACTCGGCACCGCTGGCTCCTGCCGAGAGGGGCAGAACAACCCGGGCACGGGAAAGAGGTGCTCTCGCTATCTACCAGTGGCGTCCCCGAGGACGCACAGACAGTTGCCCTTCCACTTGCTCCGGCCATCGACTTGCTGGCGTACTAGGGTCCCTTTTTAGCGTTGATTGTGCTTTTCCTCTTCCACCACATCGTCAAACGGCCATAATTATGCTGAAATTTGAAAAGATATAACCCAGTCATGATGTCCATGGTCGAAGAGGAATTGAAGCTCTCCGGTGCCCAATCAGATCTTTCCGATTTTGTAACGGACGAGGGTGGCATTTGGAGTCTGAGAGAAGTGGAGAAGGTCCGAGGATGGAACAACATAGAGTACGGCGCGGGTCTTTCCGGCAAGAATACCCCATCCACGGGACTGTCGATGAATAGGGCTTACATCCCCCCCGGTGGAATAGCAAAGGCACACATCCACGTGGGTTTTGACGTGATGGTCTATCTCCTAAAGGGTAGCGTAAGGCACGAGTATGGCAAGGGGTGCCGGAAGTCGGTTGTCCACAATGCTGGTGACATGTTCTACATTGAGCCAGGGCTTCCACATGAGGTATTCAATTGCTCAGAAGATGATTGGGTCCATGCAGTTGTATCGAGATCGGATGCCTCGGAGTGGCAGAACATCGCGCCATATGATAGGGATTCGGAGTAACTACTCCCGCTTCGGGATCTTTCTGAAACCGACCTTTGTTTCCAGACTTTTCTCATCGTCTTCATCGACCACGATTCCGATCGAGGCTAGGTGACTCTGCAGATGTTCCATGGCAGTGCCCTGTTTCTTCGGCCTTTGAAGCATCCTCTGGCAAATCAAGTAAGTCTCAGAGGAAGCGGTCCTGCTTGCTGTAGGGGAATATCTGCCGACGGCCGAGAAACGGAGTTTTGCAGCATCAATGAGCCCTTCGATACCTGCTCCTTGGAAGACCTTGGTAACGAAGCACCCGCCTGGGGAAAGTAGCTCTGCGGCGACATCCAGTGACATGGTCGAGAGCTCCAGTGAGATCGCCTGATCGGTGTCATACCTGCCAGTGAGCCTAGGCGATATGTCGCTGATTACAGCATTCAGTTTCCGATTCCCCAAGTGGCCAACAATTTCCTCAATTGTAGACTCCTCTGTGATGTCTCCGACCAAAATTGTTGCACCTTCTATCGGAGAGGTCGCCAGCAGGTCGATCCCGATAACTGCCCCGCTTTCCCCGACCTCTTCGATCGCAACTTGGATCCACCCTCCCGGGTGACATCCGATGTCGAGAACTGCATCACCTTTCCTGAGTATGCCGAACTTTTCCTGGATCTGCTTGAGTTTGTACGCCGAGCGGGCCCTATAGCCCTTGGACTTAGCATCCCTCCTCCATGGGTCACGCTTGTTCTCCTGGTACCAGCGCTTACTCATGCGTCCACCCTCGGACGGACAGTTATGAATCCGAACGATGGATGGGGGCCTATCATGGGCCTTTGCCACATGTTTGAGTCACAGGCCAATCTCGGAAATTAAAACTCGAGCAGTGTCTCTAACTGCTTGCTCTGACATGGCAGTAGGCTCGAAACCGGTTCCAAGCAATTTGGTCACATCCAGATATGTCTTGGGGACATCTCCTGCCCAGCCCCTCCTTCCTCCGGTATAATCTATCGAAACGCCTTCTAGGCCACTTTCCTCAATAACTATCTCGGCAATCCTAGAAACAGAGCAAGTATCTCCAGTTCCCAGGTTGTTTAGGACCGGCCCCTCTTCACCTAGGTCAATCACGTGAAGCATAGATTTCACACAGTCATGAGCTGACATGTACGACTTCTCCTGATTCCCATCACCCAAAACCTCCAGTCTTGCTGGATCCCTCTTGAGCTTGTGTATGAAATCGAAGATTACCCCATGAGTCCCCCTTGGTCCGACGATATTGGCAAACCGGTGGATGTATCCCTGCGCCCCGAATGTTCCTGCCCATGCAGTAATCAGCGCCTCACTAGCCAGTTTGGACGCACCGTAGAGGGAAATTGGCATTACTGGTCCATAGTCTTCCGGAGTCGGCATCACCCCTGCCTCCCCATAGACGGCGGAAGATGAGGCAAATGAGATTCTTCCGACTTCCGAGACCCTCATAGCTTCAAGGACATTGTATGTCGCCACCGTCCCCTGTCTCAGATCAGTGTCCGTGACTTCGGTACCCAGTCTGATGTCAGGATTTGCCGCTAGGTGGTGAACGGCCTCAATCCCCTCCATCGCTGTAATCACTGCCTCCTGATCAAGAAGATCGCCTCTGTAGACTTCTACCGAGCCACTGCCTTCGTGGTGGGCTAGGAACTCTTCTCTCCCGCTACTGAAATTGTCCATAACGCGGACTTCCTTGCCTTGCTCTACCAAAGCGTCGACTAGATGGGAGCCGATGAAACCAGCACCCCCCGTGACTAGGTCCATGTATCGTCGTGACCCACCATCCCCCTTGAGTCCATCGGGCTATGGGCATCTCAGACTCGCCCGTTAATCGACTCATTCGGTGGCAGTTATGCGAACGCTTCATTTGGCTTGGGTCCGGGAACCCGAACGTGACTTCTAACAATGGGGGTTCCCAACAGGACGAGGAACTGGCTTTCTGGGCATGGTTTTTCGAGAGGATTAGCCCAATTTCAAATTATTTCACGAAGGTTCGTCGAGACGTCAGGGATAGCCCAATTGGCGGTTTACTAGACACTGCAGGACAACTGCTGAACGACGTCTCTGACACATCCCACATGATGACACAGAGAGCAGCCGAGTTGGCATACAGCGCTATCCTGAGGAGTCCGGCATACCTCATAGTTACTCTTCTCCTAGCGTCGGCACTAATTGGATGGAGGGCGGAAGACTTCGAGCACCAGATCAACGGCGATGTTGAGATATACCTACCCGACGGAGCCAACTCGACCGCCCTACTGAATGAAGTCAGAACTCAATGGTCAACTGATATCGTGATCCTCTATGTCCAGACGGACAATGCCGCCGAAGGTGCTCAGCACGGTGTTGAAAACATCACCGACGCGAATATTCTGAATCAGATCTCGTGGTTCGAGGGCGATGACAACAATGCAGGCGAAAGCGGATATGGAAAGGGCCTGGACTATAACAAGGAAGATCGCGGTTCGCATACTTGCAATAGCCCGATGACCGGTTGCGACGGAGTTGTCTGGATACTTTCTCCGGCCCAGATAATAAAGGAGGCAAACTCGACCAATTACAGGTTCTCGTGTGCTGTCGAAAGGTACGGCCTACCCGGTTCCGACGGAAGCTGTGCGATTTCGAGCCAAAACCCAAACGAGGGTTACTCAATCCCCCAGGGTGACGGCGCCCAGGAGAGGATTGACAACTACGTGGACAACTCCGGAGAACTCCTATCAAACTTCGTCAAAGACACCAATAACGACGGAATTTGGGACACTGGCGTCGTTATAATGGGCATTTCCTTCGATATGGCCAATACCGACATCACACCAAGGACCGATCTCAAGACAGGGGATGAAATCAGAGATCACAAGGCATTCATTGCATACGTTAAGTCACTCCTCTCTTCAGATCCTGCTAAGGAGAATTGCGAGTTGTGCGCCAAGATGTATGACAAAACATGGACTATGGACGATGAGCGTTTGGACACAATTCCTCCTAGGCGCGCGGTAACCGTGACCGGACTAACTCCTGTCCTGCATGACGTATCCGACTCTATTTACGATGAGCTACGCTATACTATGCTCCCTATCAGCCTGGGGCTTGTAGGGCTGACGATGTTCATCCTACACCGCAGCTGGAAGGTTCTGGTCATCTGCGGCACACCTATCGCGATGAGTCTCGCAGTTACCTTCGGGTCAACCGTCATTTTCGACATCATGCTAACTCCGATGATTATCTCTGCCGGGCCGATCCTGGTTGGCCTTGGGGTGGACTATTCTCTCCATCTGACCAACAGGATAGAGGAAAATCGGTCCGAGATTCTGAAAAAGATGGAGGAAGATGCTTGGGCTTCGAGGCGTGACGGCGAGGAGGTCATCGAACCCGATCCATTCGACCCGCAGATCAGCCTCACTGCGAATGTCAGGGCGGTCATGACCACCGGGAACGCAATTTTCCTATCTGCTCTCACTACGATTGTCGGATTCAGCGTTCTGATGTGGCACAGCCTAGTTCCCATTGAGCCAATGAGGACTGTTGGCAAGACGCTTCTGATTGGCATCTCGTCCACCTTCATCATCTCGATGCTAATGGTGCCTGCTTGGATTGAACTGCTCCGGTATAGGAAGGGAAACTCGAAGAATCTGTTCGGTTCTGGCGTTGTTGACTCTTCCAGGAGGAAGAGGATTGGGGAAGAGAAGGCTGCAGAGGCCAAATCAATGAATAGGAGGGAGCGCGACTCTGCAATAGACACATCAGACGTTTTTGGCACCATCCTGGGCATAAACAGCCTACTATTCTACGTCGTTTCCACGACCATATTCACCGGCTCCTTATACACATTCGCAGACCTCACTAGCAATGGCTCCCTAATCTTGGGATTCACCCTCTCGACAACCCTCACCTTCTCTCTCCTCGATGACTTCTGGGATTCGGTCGGAAAGGTCCCACTAAAGGCCACACTTCTGGTCATCCTAGTCTCTTCCGCAGCGACTATCTGGGGGGGGATGATGTTCAAGGAACAGTTGGGCAAGGACATCACCGGATCTTCGGATGAGGTCCCCCCTGGGCTCGAGTCATACGAGGCACTGAGGGAGTACAGCATAGTTTTCGAGGGGGGGCAGACAAACATGTTCATCGTCGATGCCACTGAGAGAGGCAGTCAAAACGAAACAGCCCCCATCCGGGACCTGCCTATTCTGGATGCGATCGAGAATATGCAGGCAATGAAGATAGACAACGTCGAGAATACCACGACAATAAGCCTCGTCAATATCCTGAAGGCTGTTCACGTGGATGTGGAGATTGGAGGTCTGGAGATATATGATCAGAGCCTGTGGGAGTTGATTCACGATGAATGCTGGGACGAATCAGCCAACCCGCTGAGGCCAGATTGCTGGCCTTACTCCGTAAGCAGCAGGGAGGACATGGTCAACATCGCCTTCGACACACTAAGCCCAGAGGTTAGGTCCATGCTGATGAACTCCGATGATGGTGAGGGGGAGACTAAGACACTGGTCTACGTAAACCAGCCCTACATCAATTTGGCAGTCGCAGGAGGCCTAAGGGAGACGATCGACGGGCATCTGGACGAGGGAGGGTGCTCGACCCCATTGAAGTGCAGCGCGCTTGGGATAGGTGGCGTCTCAAACTCATTACTCACTGGGGGGTTGCCCGTCTCACTTGACATCAATGACGGAATACACCAGGCTCAGTCCAAGACCACGATTGCAACCATGCTGATCCTGCTTCTCGTTATGGCGTTCCTGTTCCGGTCCGCAAGGCTCGCCATATTCACAATGACAGCGGTAGGCGTCGTTGTCCTGTGGCAACCTCTGCTGATGTGGTTCTACAAGGTCAATGTCAACGTTTTCACAGCTATGATTGGGACATTGGTGTTTGGGATAGGTGTGGATGACTCCATACACATCATAGATCGCATCAAGGATGAGCGTGAGACCCCAGCGGGGATACAAAAGTCAGTTTCCAGGACCGGGCGGACCATTTTCGAGACAACAGCCACGACTTGCACTGGCTTGGCCGCCGGACTCTTCGTAGCAATTCCCGGGCTGCAGAACTTCTTCGTCCTGATGATGCTACTCCTCGTCCTAGCCCTCCTGACTAGCTCTATCCTACTGCCGAGCCTCATCGTGGCATATCACGAACTCTCCCACGCTTTGCGAGGAAAGATAGGGACCTGGCAGGACTACGACGAGAGCGGATCAGTAGCCGACGCGTCACCGGTTGACGCCGTTGTCTTCGACTAGGCAATAATGGTGAGGGTACAGGGAGTAAGCCCCTTTCTGTTCACCTTTCGGCTGGTCGCATTCAACTATGCATCCTACCCGGTCCTGTCGATGCCTTGCGGACCTGCTTGGACTTGCTCCGGCGTGGTTGCCCGTTCCAGCCACGCTCAGGAAACCTCTCCCTTTCGGGTTCATCGTACCCCTGGCATGGTTCGTTTCTGCTGCAGAGCCGGCCCTCCCGGACCCCCGCCTTGTGACGGGACGCCTGCATCGCGGAGAGGGGACTTTCCTCAGTGTCTAACACTGTCAGCGACCCTCCTGCTCCCTCATATGTGCGGCTGCACCATACCGGATGAACCCACCGGATGAATAGGGCAACCATCATGCACGTCCTACTTTTCGTCGTTGCATGGCCGGTGCGGAGCAATTGAAGGAGCAGGCAGGTATCGCTGCATGCCGCTTCGTCACGGATGGAATGTCTCTAGGACTGGGCACTGGTTCTACGGTCCGATACTCGATTATCGAGATTGCTAGGATGATCAAGGAGGAGGGAATAGAAGTCGTCGGAGTCCCAACAAGCGAGGACACCAAGCGGCTCGCAGAGCACCTCGAAATCCCCCTTCGAACCATAGACGTGGCAACGAACCTCGACCTGACAATCGATGGTGCGGATGAGTTCGACCCGAAATTCGACCTCATCAAGGGAGGAGGGGGTGCATTGACCAGGGAGAAGATTGTGGCCAAGGCCTCGAACTCGATGGTGGTGGTGGCAGACGAAACCAAGCAGGTTAGCACCCTTGGTGGATTTGATCTTCCGATAGAGGTGGACTCAATACTATGGGAGGATGTGAGGGACGGAATATCCGGAATTTGCCCCGGAGAAGTCAGACTCAGAGGAGAGGATGAGGATCCGTACATCACGGACAATCAGGGATTCATCCTTGACTGTTCATTCGGCCCCACAATATCCAATCCAGAATCCTTGGAGAGGGAGATTTCTGAGATACCGGGAGTAGTCGAAGTGGGGCTTTTCGTAGGGATATGCGACGCTGTCGTGATGGCTTCCAGCGGCGGCGTGGAAACTCTAGTCAAGCCAGATGGCAGACTGTAGTTGTCCGTCGTGGTTAAAGAGGGGCCGCCAATCCCGAGCCGGGTCTGTAGCTTAGTCAGGTAGAGCACCCGGCTCTTAACCGGGCGGTCGCGGGTTCGAACCCCGTCAGACCCGCCATAACCATCATCACACAATCGAGGTTTCATAACCGTGAGCCAAGACGGCAGAATGGCGTTACTATGGGGAAGCAGTACTGGATAGGTGATGTCAGGTCCGGATCCCATGATGGGGAAACCGTGGAATTGAAGGGATGGGTCCACAGGACGCGCGGCTCGAACAAGATACGGTTTATCGTAGTTAGAGACTCAACAGGACACGTCCAATGCGTCGTGAAGAGGGATTTGGTTGGCGACGAGTGCTTCGAGTCGCTCAAAAATTCCCTGATAGAGACGAGCGTGGTAATCAGGGGTGTGGTAGAGGCAACCGACAGGGAGCACGGCCATGAGGTGCAAGTGACCGAAGCCGAGGTCATCGGACCCGTGAACCCCGACCGCCCCTTCCCAATCACCGAATCAGCGATGGATGAAGCAGATGGCGGCGAGACAGAGTTCCTACTGGACAACCGTCACTTGTACCTGCGTACGAGCCGCATGACGACCATGCTGAAGATCAGAAGCTCGGTCTTCGGTGCGATCCACTCATACTTCCGTGACAGGGACTTCATCGAGTACCAGGCTCCAAACTTCGTCGCAGGGGCGGTCGAGGGCGGAAGCACTCTCTTCGAGGTCCCCTACTTCGGAAAGAAGGCGTACCTAACCCAGTCTTGGCAGCTCTATGCCGAGGCAGCGATGCCCGCTCTAGAGAGGCTATACACGATGGCTCCATCATTCCGTGCTGAGAAGAGCAGGACGAGGAGGCACCTCACGGAGTTCTGGCATGCTGAGATGGAGATCGCATGGGCTTCCAACGACGAGGTCATGCAGCATGGAGAGGGAGTGGTCCGCAACATCGCAAGGACTCTACTGGACGATAGGTCAGAAGAGCTCGAGAGCTTGGGGAGGGACCTCTCCCTCGTGGAAAGGTACGCCGATAGCGAGTACCCCCGGATACGCTACGACGAGGCAGTCGAGACGCTCCAGAGCAAGGGCGTCGAGATAGAATGGGGGCAGGATCTGGATTACTCCAAGGAGAAGGTACTCACTGCAGACTTCGAGGTCCCACACTTCCTCACCCATTACCCCAGAGTCGCCAAGCCATTCTACCACCGCCCCGACCCCGATGACGCGAAGTACGTACTATGCCACGACCTGCTAGCGCCTGAGGGATATGGCGAGATCATAGGAGGGGGGGAGAGGACGTGGTCAGAGGACGAGATCCTGGAGAGGATAGACGAAGAGGGCACTCCGAGGGAGCCATACGAGTTCTACATCGACATCAGGAGGTACGGTGGCGTGCCCCATGGTGGATTCGGACTGGGCGTCGACAGGGTATGCACCTGGCTCGCCGGAGCCGATCACATCAGGGAAGCCATCCCATTCCCGAGGGACAGCAGAAGGGTCACGCCATAGGGTGGTAAGATGAGTGCAGAACAGACTAGGCCCCTAGCCAAGATCGTCGCAGCTTCAGCCCTCACGGCTAGCCTGTGCTGCCTACCATCGGTGATTTGGGTGCTGTTCGCAGGCTCGTCGGCAATCGTCGCCGCAGACCAGCTCTCAAATGACCTCTACTACTCCTGGGTGAGGTTCGCGTTGTACGGCGTCTCGTTCTGCATGGTCGCATCTGGCCTGGTGCTCTACTTCCGCAATCAGGGTGTATGCACACTCGATGATGCGAAGAGGGAGAGGAGGAGGGTGGTGAACACGTCCCTGGCAGTCTTCACGGCAGCCGTTCTCGCTTACTTGGCATGGAATTTCGTCATTCTGGAGATTATTGGAATAGCGATTGGCCTGCCTTGGGAGGACTCGGCATTCTGGAACTAGTGCATCGGGGAACGAATGCCTCTTACGAAGACCTCCCCTAGCACCTCCATGAGCGACGACTGGCGAGATATCGATATCTCCAATCCCACAGAGGAGCACAAGATGCTCCGTGAGATGGTGCGGAACTTCGTCGAAGACAGGGTGGAGCCACAGGCCCTGGAGAATGACAGGCACGAGCGATTCAATCTGGAGCTTTTCCGTGAAATGGGCGAGATGGGGCTACTTGGCCTCACGGTCCTCCCGGAATATGGGGGGGCTGGCATGGATGCCACCGCAGTCGCAATTGTGAACGAGGAACTCTCCTACTCAGACCCGGGCCTGTGCCTAGCTTTCCTGGCCCATGACCAGCTTTTCGTGAATAACCTCTTTCACAGCGGGACCGCCGAGCAGAAGGATAGGATCCTGCCCAAGGTATGCAGTGGGGAATGGGTCGGTTGCCTTGGGATGAGCGAGCCTGACTATGGAACCGATGTCTTGGGCATGCAGACCAGTGCAGTTCGGTCTGAAGATGGATCTTGGACAATTAACGGCAGGAAGATGTGGATCACAAACGGAATCATCGACGATGACGGAACTCCCGCCGATGTGGTCTGGCTCTACGCAAGGACCGGAACAGACGATAGGGGGAGGGCCGAACTCACCACATTCCTAGTCGAGAAGGGGATGGGGGGATTCTCAGCCGGGCAGAAGATCACCGACAAGCTCGGAATGAGGGCCAGCACAACCGCGGAACTAGTCTTCGAGGACTGCGTAGTCCCACCTGAGAATGTCGTTGGGGAGCCCGGGGAGTCGATGATCCACCTGATGAGGAACCTGGAGCACGAGAGGGTCGGCCTTGCTGCCATGAGCGTCGGAATCGCTAGGCGGTGCCTTGCCGACATGAACTCCTATGCCACCGAGAGGGAGGCATTCGGGAAGCAGATCCGAGACTTCGGGCAGATCCAGCGCCACATCGGCGAGTCCTGGGCCGAGTACAGGGCCATGCGAGCATACGTGTACGACACTGCTAGGCAGATCGAGCTCTCCGAGGCGGGCCACAGGCTGGATTCGGACGGGGTCAAGCTGTTCGCCACTACCGCGGCCAAGAACATCGCAGACCGTGCAATCCAGGTGATGGGCGGATACGGATACGTCGGAGAGTACGTGGTAGAGAGGATGTGGAGGGATGCAAAGCTCCTGGAGATCGGCGGCGGAACCCTGGAGAGCCATCAGAAGAACATCACAAAGGACCTGAAGCGTGACTCTAGCGTAATCGAGGACTAATCAGTCGACGTCCTCGATCAGGACCATCTTCAATGCCCCGTTGGAGGCACTGTACTCGACCGACTTGAAGGCCACCTTGACTTCCTTCTCATCGAATGGGTCGATGATGTGAGGCTGCCCTCCTCTGAAAAGCTCCATCAGGGACTGGTACTGAGAAACGGAGGCCGAGGAAATTACATCGTAAACGGCAGACTCGGACCCCTCGTCCAGCAAGTCATCGCCCTCTCCACCCCTGATGACGGTCCTCTGGATCCTCCTCTCGATGTGGATTGTGATCTCTGCACATGGCAGGGTTAACTCAACCATCTTTTCCTTCTTGGGCTTTAGCAACGACGACTCTTCTGCCTTACCGGGCCCCTTCATCTTTAGGCTCAATGGCCTAACTAGTCTATCATCGGTCATGCCACGCGACTCCGGTCTCAATTAATCAACATTGCATCTATTGGAATTCACTCGTCTCAAAGAGAAATGGGATAATCTGACTTTCAATCAAACCATCGAGGCACTGACAATGAATCCGTAAACCTTCACCTCGATAGTGATGTCTTCATCGTCGTCACTTGAAATCGGACCCAGTGCATCGACGGTGTTCACATCCAATTCAACCTCTACCTCTAAGATGCCTTCCCCCCATCCAGTTTGTTTCCATGGCAATAGTGCTTGGAATTCATTGGGTGCACTAGAGTTCAGGTCTTCACCATCAAATCCAGGATAAGCCCGAAGATTGAGTCTGATCCATTCGCAACTGCTATCCTGCCCGGAAAGTACATTCCCATCATAATCCCACTGTGCCGTCAAATCACCTTCATTCAGAAGGTTGGCGCCAATCGAGTCACACTGTGCTACCGGGTCGGCAAGTGTGCCATTTGAATCTGCATCAGGTTTCACTATGACTTCGATTTCTCCAACAAGATAACCCTCTGGGATTTCGAACTCATCCATGTAGAAAGTCACGGTCTTCTTCTCCTCATCCTGCCAAGTTTCTTCATGCACCACGTTCGTCATCGAGACATTGAATTCAACCAACCAACTATCGTCTGTTGCTGCATCACGTGCCAAGTCGTATTCTTCTTGAGTCCACTTGTAAACGTTCCAACCCCCGGAAATCAGAATTAGGGATATTGCGAAAGCCATTGCAATGTTCGCTTCTCTCAGGGTAAAGATATCTTCAACAACTCTTGAAAATCCCTCATCATATTCTTCTTCCACGTTGCTCACACCCTGCTAAAAACTACTCATGAATCCCCATTGCATCGAATAGAAGTGAAATTAGAATCGCATACGTAATCAGGAAAATCATTGACATGGAGAAGAATCTGAACTCCCCTTCAGAAACCTCAATCCTAGCCATCCCTACTAGCTCCTTTACAGATTCAGCAGCGCTCGAAGTTTCTGTAATGATTTGATCCATAATCCTCTCTTCCCAACCGATGAAAACGACTACTCCTGCAGCAAATAGGGCCGAAGTGATCATCTCTGGAATGGGGAGGATAATTTGAATCATCTCAATAATACTGGAAGTAGCGACGAGAATTAGGAGTAGGACCATAATTCTCGTAATTAACTTGCTTCCTTCGGCTTCGGTGTCCACCATATTGTAGTTCAGTACTATGAACATGAAAACCAATGGGACTCCGAGGAACTTTGCCACTTGGTAGGTGAACACGTACCAATCAACAAAATTCTCGTTGAACGGCTCACAGATGGTTTGCACACATGACTCGCTGGTGTCATAATTTACCAGAGTGATGAGGTACCACATTACCCCGACGACGAAAAGTAGGGCAACGACAAAGCTGATCCCGCCGAAACCCTTCTTGAAGGATCTCCACATTTCCCCAAAGAAGATTACAAGCAAAGTCGTTCCAGTGATGCCCAAACGGAACATTGTCAATGTTGTGCTGAGGTAGTTCTGCGCCACAAAGTCCTCCACTTCCCATCGGGCGAAGTATACGGTTGCAATGCCAGTGAAGTCTTGTAGCCAGAAAATGTAGACCTGCCCGTAAAGGCCCAGAAGGAGCAAGGCGGTTACGCTTGAAATCGCCCTGGCACCCTTTTCATCGTAGAGCATCTCTCCGAACAGGAACCTGATATAAACGGGAGTCCAAACAAGGTATCCAGTCCACATCAGAACATTTCTTACCCCTCTGTAGGTGAACTCGGTGAAGATGTCGAACGGAACGAGGACCAGTGCAATTGCTAGTATTACTACGGTGCAGATTTTCAGAACGCTCTCTTTCTGAATTATGGGATAGGGGTAAATCAGTGGGAGGATGCACACAGTCGCGAGGAATGCGGAACTAAGAGCACTCTGGCCATATGAAATCGCTGAGTAAAAGACATCCCCATAGGTATTGAAGTGACTAACCTCGCCAGAACCAAGGTTCTCAACTCTGTAATCTATGATCGTGGAACATACATACTGGATCCCGAGCATTACCATCATCCACGATATCAGCATCCCTGCATACCTCTCGGTCCATTCTCTGCCCCTGGTCCTATGCGCCAGAACCAAAGCCATCACCCCAAGTGCAATGTGAACTACTGAGGCAACAGGAAGAAGCTCGTTGAACGACTCATAGAGTTCATCGGCCATGATTTCTCAATATGGTGCATCAGTTATCATTTTTTCAATTGTCGCATTGTATCTTGGTGGTAGTCCCGCCCGGATTCGAACCAGGGTCCCCGGGACCAAAACCCGAGATGATGGACCACTACACTACGGGACTCCGAACTCTGCCCAGTGCTACGACTCTTTGTATTTGACGGGACTACAAGCCGTCAATATCAAGCATGGTTCTCCCTGCCATGAATCGTGCGTCGCAGACTCGTGCCACTAGTTTTGGCGTTGCTCATATCCTCTTCACTCCCCTCTATCGCATCCGATGGCCTCACTAGCAATGGCACCTCTTCGGAAGATATCACCCCCTTCTCATCGGAGGAGTTGATTACATTTGCAAATCCATGGATCGACGACTCTTTGCTGAATAGGGCGGATTCTGGTCAGGAGGAGGTCCGGGTCACTGCAATCACCAGCTCTCTCGCACACCTGGACTCATGGCAGCGGAAGACAGGTTCGATCGAGAGGCAAGCCCCTCCCGGGCCGGGAGAGTCGATGTCCCAAAGTGACCCCATTTCCACGGGCATTGATCACCGTACTTTCTGGGTCAACTCTTCCTTGCTCCTGAAACTGCCCTCCGTTCCCGGGATGATCGCCCTGCTAGACGCAGAGAGATCGCCTGAGCCATACGGCGTCATCCCGACAGGACCGGCTCCCAACACCGTCAGAACGGGGGAGATACACGGCGCCAATGACGCATGGGGGATGGGATACTCCGGAGAGGGCTTGATTGTCGCAGTGGCTGACACCGGAGTTGACTTCGGGCATCCGGACCTGAATGGCACTCAAGCTAGGGTAGAATACGACAATTCCACATACCATGGTTGGCCACTGATGCTCGATCACAACAGCATGTACACCTGGTTGGTGGATGGAAATGCATACCCGGAGTCGAGTACATGGTACGCAGACACCTCTTCCATAGATTTCGACAATAACAGCGACGGCCTTCTGGACGAGTCGGGATTCAACATCTCCGGGGTCAATGAGTCTCTATCTGGCGAGTACCACCTCGGCGAACACCCGGACTGGAGGCTTCAAGAAAAGGCAGGCGGAGATGTGCCGATCCTCGTGGTCGACGACAGGGTCTCCGGACTCTACGAGACAGTCTGGCCGGATACTGACAGGGACGATTGGTTCGGAAACGAGACCCCAATGAGGCCAGGGGAGGAGACATCCGGCAGGGATACTGATGGGGATGGCCTCTGGGACATCTCCGCAGGCCTCGTCTACTGGGTTTCCGACGGAGTTAACGGAGTCCCCTATGGGGAGACGTACTCAGCCAGACACGGATACTCGAACAGGATAGCCGGCCCGGGCAACCTTACACTGTTCATGCTGGAGTCAGGGAGTCATGGCACACTGTGCGCCAGTGCGATATCTGCGCAGGGCGTAATTGACGATGGCAGGGTATTGGGTATGGCCCCCAACGCCACCATCTCCTCTATCGGAAACCACTACTCCGGAGGCCATTCACTGGATGCATGGAGATTCATCGCCGAGGGATACGATGGAGATCCAACCACTCCCGACCAACCTCACATCGGCTCGTTCTCGTTTGGATACTCATCCGTTGACGACTCTGGCTCAGATGGCTATTCACTGTATCTGGACTGGATAACTAGGGTCTACAACTCCAATGCATCTTATGCGGTTGCAATAGGAAATGGCGGACATGGTTTCGGGACCACAAAGGTCCCAGGCGCAGCACATGGGGTATTCTCCGTGGGTGCATTCAGCAGTAGGTCCTCTGACTCGTGGGGCCAGAGCGCACCCTGGTCCAACAGGGGCCCTAACGTCGTCGGACGGATGGATCCCGATATCGTATCAGTCGGATGGTCGGCAACCGGAGACATGCCACTCAACAGCTATGACAACGCAAACCAGGCGTGGACCTCCTGGGGTGGAACGAGTCTGGCGACCCCAGTTGTCGCAGGTCTTCTCGCACTCGTAGAGCAGGCTTGGCTCGAAGAAAGGGGGGAGCATCCAAATTCCCAGGAGCTTCGTGACTTCGTCCTTTCAACGGCAGACGATCGTGGCTACGAGCCCTTTGTCCAGGGGGGTGGTTGGATGAATGCCTCTAGGGCGGTGAGGACCCTAGAGGGATACAACGGATCATGGTCCGCTTCCCCAGCACAATGGAACACGGGCTGGTTCCATGGGAAGCACAGGGATGCGAACCTGAACTCGATCCTTCCGGGAGAGTCCCAGACCTTCGACGTGCAGTTCAGCAACCCTAGTGACTCCGACATACAATTGAATTTGACCCCAGTTTCATTCCAGCCTCTTGCCCATGAGGTTCTGGTTTGGAACAGCACCGGGAACGGAACAGGTGGCGGCGAGAATGACACATGGGACGGCCATCAGGGAGATAGGCCCGACTTACTAATCCCCATACACATAACCAACGACTCCGCCTATCAACTACCTCTGGAAACAGTTCAGTTCAGGGCTAGGGCGACCATCCAGTACGATGCCTTCGATCACGACCTAGACAGGTCATCGATGGAGAGGGTGTACCTGGAAGTATTCAGGTGGAGCGACTTCGATGGGGATGGACAATACCACAACGACACTGACTCGGACGGAATGGTCGACGAGTCGGAGTGGGAAGACTCGGAAGAACTTGAGGAGGTGACTTACTGGTGGTCTCATGGCCCCCAGGCAGAGGTCAGGGTCGGACTTCCCTTCGAGGACGCAAGAGACGGACTTTTACTGGGTGTTTGGAGGTACGATGACTCCCCCTCGGGACTCGATCCTGTCCGGATAGAAGTCGACTGGACGTCCTTCGGCGTGGCCGAGGACGAATGGATCTCAGTGAGCGACTCGATCCAGATCGAAGCAGGCACTGAACTATCAGTCCCAGTCGTCATCTCCGTTCCCGATGACGCTACTCCAGGACTCCACCAGCATGGCATCAAGGTGGCGTCAGAGTTGGAATCCGTGGAAAACTCATCTAGGGATTGGACCCTGCCCATCGTTACAAATGTCCCATGGGCGGGGCCCTTCACTCTGCTTCCGAAGCCCCTGGATGGGAATCCAGACAACCAGACACTGTACTCCGAGTCTTGGATTAGTGGGGCTATGCGATGGGGCTGGAGGCCGGAAAGCGGTGACTGGCGATTCCTCACCGTCGATTGGCCCGAGGAGCTAGATGAGGAGGGGGTCGTAATCCTGGATGTCGATTGGGATGATAACCCATTCACGGACATCGACGTCCTATGGCTGACTGAGACTCCCCATGAGTATGCTGAC